>NZ_JCAQIA010000002.1:0-167054 GCF_059621085.1 Halochromatium sp. NSM3
ATCGGGAGTCGCGCATCGCCGCCTCGGTCGTGGCGGTCTATGACAAGCTCCAGGGGGATCTGAAGAAGCTGCGCAAGACCACCCGAGGGGCGAAGAAACCGCGCACACCACGCACGCAGCACAAGGATAAGCCGCATGTCTCGACGGCTAAACTCTTGGCGGGAGGGCTCGCCCCATGAGCACCTTAAAAGGGCTGGTGGTTGATCCTAGCAATCTCACGGGACTTGACACCCCCTTCAAAGAAAACGCTAACCATGGACTGCGAGCAGCAAGACGATGGCCGCTGATCAACAGCGGTTTGCCGTGCTCCTTCAGGCGCTGGCGTCCTCAGCAGACCCCACCGGCACCGCCACCTCATCCGCCAAGCTGGCGATCTCGCTCAGCAGCCGCTTGTAATCAGGACTCTCGGGCGCGGCGTAATTGAAGTTCTTGAACAGGCCGGTGAGCTTGATGAAGAACTCGCGCGCGGCCTCCTTACCGTCGAAGTCATAGTCACGATGGACCAGGTCATAGACCCGCTCGAAAGAGCGTTGCTGGCGCTCGATCGGCACCGACGCGTCGATCTTGTCGAAGGCATCCTGCTGCAGGAAGACCATGTCGACGAACAGCGCCTTCTGATAGATCAGGTAATCGGCCAGCGTGACGCCCTCCTCGCCAGTGACCTGCATCATCTGCTGCACGCGGTCGCCTTGGCGCAGCAACTCCTGCACGCGCTTGACCCGTGGCACCCAGCTCGGATCGATGTGCGCGGCGTACCAGTCGGCGAGCTGATCCAAATAACGCGACCAGGAGATCAGCGGATCGATGGCCGGGTAGAAGCGCTTGTAGGCGCGGTCGTAGGAGAGGCCGAGGAAGGTCTTGACCGTACTCAGGGTCGATTGGGTGACCGGCTCCTCGAAGTTGCCGCCGGCCGGCGAGACGGTGCCGATGAGGGTCAGGCTGCCCTCGCTCGCGTCGGCGGTGCGAAACACCCCTGCGCGCTCGTAGACGCCACGAATGGACGAATCCAGATAGGCCGGAAAGGCCTCCTCGCCCGGGATCTCCTCGAGCCGGCCCGAGGTCTCGCGCATCGCCTGCGCCCAGCGCGAGGTGGAGTCGGCCAGCAGCAGCACCTGATAGCCCATCTGGCGGTAATACTCGCCGAGCGTGATGCCGGTGTAGATCGAGGCCTCGCGCGCCGCCACCGGCATCGACGAGGTATTGCAAACGATGATGGTGCGATCCATCAGCGAGCCGCCGGTCATCGGATCGGACAGGCCCGGGAATTCGGTCAGGGTCTCGACCACCTCACCGGCGCGCTCGCCGCAGGCGACGACCAACACGATATCGACCGACGAATGCTTGGCGATGAGATGCTGCAGCACCGTCTTGCCGGCACCAAAAGGGCCGGGGATGCAGCCGGTGCCACCGCGCGCGATCGGGAAGAAGGTATCCACCAGCCGGATGGTGGTGATCATCGGCTCATGCGGAAACAGCCGCTCGATCCCACGGCTGCGCAGCATGCGCTCGGTCAGCGGGCGGCGCACTGGCCAGCGCCGGGTCAGATCGAGCGAGCGCTCCTGGTCGTGTTGATCGCGGATGCGCACCACCGGCGTGTCGACGGTGACGCTGCCCTCGCGAATCCAGGTCACCTCGACCTCGCCGAGCTGGTCGAAGGGCACCATGATCTTGTGGCTGAAACGCCCCTCCTGGACGCTGCCGAGCACGCCGCCGGCCTTGAGCCGGGCGCCGACCTGCACGCGTGGCACGAACGACCACTTCTTGCTCATATCGAGCGCCGGCATCTCGACCCCGCGCGGCAGGAAGGTGCCGTGGCGCACGGCGAGGCTCTCGAGCGGGTTCTGCAGCCCATCGTAGACCTGGCCGAGCAGCCCCGGGCCGAGCGTCACCGAGAGCAGGTCGCCACTCTGAAAGACCGGGTCGCCGATCGAGACGCCGGCGGTGTCCTCGAACACCTGCGCGTCGGCGAAGCGACCACGCACCCGCAATACCTCGGCCTTGAGCCGCTCCTGAGCACCGCTCTCGGACGGGCGCCGGGGCTCGATGTAGACCACCTCGTTTTTCACCAACGGCAGCGGCGCGCCCTCGGCGCTGCCGCCTTCGATGGTGACCAGGGATTCCTGCACCGCGACGACCCGGGTTGGGGTGGCGCTTGGCGCTGCCTCTGTTGTCTCTGACACGATCAGCGTCCTCTTCCTCTCGGTGATGTCATGCCGCGACCGCCTCGGTCGCGCCGTCGAGCGATGCGAAGCCGGCCTCGCGCAGGATGTCGTCGGCACCGGCGAGCGTCGCGTCCAGTAGGCCGTCGAAGCGCGCGAGCGCCGCCTGCGACTCATAACGGGTCCAGCGCGCGACCAGATCCCAACAACTGACGTAGACCACCACCGCCTCGACGTCGAAATAATGCTCGGCGCCGATGCGCTCGAGGTGCGCCCAGACGGTCCCGAACAGGAGTCGCTCCAAGCCCAGCGCGTCGCCGCTATCGAGCAGGCGCTTGGCCTCCGGCAGCCAGGGGAAGACGCGCTCGAGGCGAAAATAGGGCTCCCCCCAGTGGCGCGTGATCTGCGGAACCCAGCGCCCGAAGCCCCAGCGCCGACGGTTGGAGGGCGCCGTGGCCCCATCCCGGCGCAGGCGCAGCGCGGCGACCAGAGTGCGCATCTCCAAGCGCCAACTGGCCAGTTCGCGGGTGAAGTCGTTGCCGATCGCGGCGATGCATTGCTCGGCCTGGCGCACCACGGCCTCGTCGTCGATGCCGAAGCGCTGGTCGTACCAATCGACCGCCGCCGAGAGCCGAGCCAGATCCTCGGCGTCCTCGGCCTCGAGCCAGTGCAGACGCATCTCCAGGCGGATGCGCGAGAGCGGCGTCTGCTTGGCGCCGAACAAGGGACCATGGGCCGGCAGCGAGGTCAGCAACGTCAGATAGCGATCGGCGGGCTGCATCGGCTAGCTCCCGGACGCGCACAGCGGGCGAATGGCGGCGCGGCTCGGGCTCATTTCACCGTGCCTTCCAGGATCGCGCGAAAACGCGGCTGCAGATGGGCCAGGATCACCTCGGCGACCTTTTCGTCGGTGAGGTCGATCTCGATCTGCTTATCCTCGAGCCGCAAGCGGATACCGCGCGCGTCATCCTCGGCGACGCGGAAATGGACGCCTTCCTCGAGCACATCGGAGGCCACCGCGAGCACGAAGTGCGAGAGCGAGCCCTCGCGCAACTCGAGCGGATTGCGGCGCAGCTCCTCGATCCCAATCAACTCGCGCGGCAGGACGATCTCCATCGCCTCGCCGGGCTCGCGGCCGGCCTCGTCGCGACCGCGTCGGGCGACCTCGAGGATCAGCTGCTGGAGGAATTCCTCGCGCTCGAGTTCGGTGGTGATCAGCCGCTGCACCTTTTCATTGACCGCGCGCGTGAGCACCGCCGTCATCCGCAGCACGGTGTCGCGCATCGCCAGGCGCAAGGCATCCTCGCCTGCAGCCTTGAGCGCGGCCGCTTCCTGGCGCGCCTCGGCGCGCAACTGTTCGGCATCGGCCTCGGCCTGCTGCCGGGTGCGCGCGGCCGCCTGCCGTGCCTCGTGTTCGATCTTGGCCGCCTCGTCGCGGCCTTTGGCGACGCCTTCGTCGCGTAAGCGCCTGATCAGCGCATCGACCCCGGCCGAAGCGGCCGAGTCAGGAGCGGTATCGCGGTTTGCCTGAGTCATCGGGAACGCACCTCAAGCCGGGATGTTGCCGGCAAGTACCAGCGCGAACACGAAGACGAAGACCGAGAAGCCTTCGACGATGGCTGCGGGCGCCAGCGACAGACCGAAGATCTCGGGCTTGACCTTCATCGCCTGGATCGCCGAGGCGCAGGCGCGCCCCTGCAACACACTGGCGTAGAGCAGCGCGATGCCGGCCAGCAGACCGATGCCGAACAGCGCTGGCGCGGCAGCGGCGGTGACCTCGCGTTGCAGCGTGAACATGATGACGATGCCGTAGATGACACCGGTCGAGGGCATGACCGAGACGCCGAGATAGCGGCCATGGCCGGACTCGGTATCGACCATGGCGCCAATCGCGGCTTGGCCGGCGATGGCGCAGCCGATGATGCTGCCGATGGCGCCCAGCGCCAGGGCGCCGAACATGCCTGCCCAGCCGAGCGCGACAACCAACTCGTTCATTCGGTGATCTCCGTCTTCTTGAAGGGGCGGAAGGGATAGCCCTCGCCGGACAATGCCCAGTTATAAAACTCGATATAGTTCAGCCGCAGACCATGCACCAGGCCGCTGATCAGCCCCAGCGCCAGGTTCAGGCCATGGCCGATCAGCAGCAGCAGGATCTGCAGCAGCAGCCCGAGACCCGGCACCTGCGCATCGACGCGCACGGCCAGATCATTGAAGGTGAGCGCCAGCGAGGCCGAGGCCAGGCCGAGCGCGAACAGCCTCAGATACGACAATGTATCGCCAAAAATCTTGGTGACCTGAGTCAGCGCCAGCAGCCCATCGAGGCCGCGCATCAGCACCGCGCCCAGGCCAGTGATCGGGCGCGCGCTGGTGCTGAAGAAGACCAACGCCAGCCCAGCAATGATGCCACCGTAGCCGAGCAGCTCGATCAACGCGGTGTACGTCTCCGCAGCCAGTCCGAGCCCCAGCCAGAGCCCGAAGCCGCTAAGCGCGACCAGACTCCAGCCGATCGGCGCCAACGCTTGCCAGCGCGGCCAGAGGTTGCCGACCCGGACCAGATTCGCCAGCACCAAGTGCAGCACGCCAACCCCGACGGCGAGCCGCATCATGGTGTCGAAGTCCTGAATATCGAGCAGCCGAAGCTGGCCCGGCAGGCTGTCGGGCACCGGGGCGACCCCGAAGTAACTGCCGACCAAGACGCCCCAGGTGAATGCGGCGGCGGTGATGGCGCCGGCGAGCACGCGCAAGCGCCGACCGCGCGCCGAGCCGCCGAGCTTGCGCCAGAACAGCAGCAGCGCCAGCCCCAAAAGGGCGGCATAGCCGGCATCGGAGAGGATCATCGCGAAGAAGAGCGCGAACGAGAAGAACAGCACCCGACTCGGGTCGAAGCTGTCGTAGGCCGGCATCTGGTAGAAGTTGACCAGATCCTCGCCGGCACTGAGCGACACCGGGTTGGTCAGCAGCGTCGGCGGTGCATCCTCGGGTGCTGGGTCCTCGATCAACAGCGCCAGGCCCTGCTCGGCGGCCAGCGCTTCGAGCGCG
This sequence comes from Halochromatium sp. NSM3, assembly GCF_059621085.1. NCBI lineage: Bacteria > Pseudomonadati > Pseudomonadota > Gammaproteobacteria > Chromatiales > Chromatiaceae > Halochromatium > Halochromatium sp. NSM3. The sequence goes on from NZ_JCAQIA010000002.1 coordinate 5,199, forward strand.
GGCAGTTGCCGCTCGCCGATCCAGCCTTGGACCGCGAACAGGTCATCGTCGTCGCGCGTCTGCGTCTGCGCGTGCTGCAGCACGGCCTGGTCCTCGGCGCGGGCGAAGTGCGTGTGCAGCAGATAGATCCAGCGTGTCAGCGCGCGCCGTTCGGCCTCGAGCGCTTCCAAGTCCAGCTCGGCGGCCTCGAGCCGCCGCTCGACCTCGCTCAGCGACAGCGCGCCGGTGTGGGTGCGCGGGACCGGCAAAGCGTCGGCGGGCGGCTCATCGGGCGCGATCACCACCAGAAAGGCCTGGCGGTTGTCGCGATGGACGACTTGCCAGGGCAGCTCAAGGCCGTCGAGTTCCTTGAGCCGGCGCAGCGGCACGCAGTAGAACCACAGCTTGTGGCCGGCCAGTGCCGCGTCGGGCGGCAGGCTGAAGTCGCCCCAGGGCGCGAGATCCTTGGCCCGCTGCGCGAGAGCGTCGCGCCGATCGAGGGTGGCGCGTATCCGGTCCTTGTTCGTGAGCACCGATTGGATCGTCGCGGCCAGGTCGAAATCGGTTTCGTTGTGGACCTGACGGCGTTTTTCCGGCTCATCGACCAGGTAGCGCAACGCCTGGCGCGCTTCGACCGCATGCGTGGGTGGGAGCGTCTCGGGCTGCGCCGAGGTCGGCACCAGCGGCACCAGATGCAGGCAGCCGAGGGCCTGCACCTGATCCATCACCTGTGGCTTTTGCACCTGGCTGCCGACCAGCGACAGCCGCTTCAGGGGTTCGATCGCCATCTCAGACCAGCCCCTCTGCGGCACGTTTCTTCTTCGCGATCTTCGAGCGCACCACCGCCGCACGCTCGGCATCCGAGAGCGCGATGCGGATGCGCTTGATGTTGGCGCGGGTTTGCGGGATCAGCACCTTGTCGAACAGGTTGACGCGCTGGGTGACGGTGCGCACCGCCTGATCCAGCAGCGCCACCCGCTGCTCGGCCAGCATCAGCTCGATGCGCAACCGCGCCGCCTCGCGCAACGCCGCGATCAAGGGCTCGACCCAATGCGGTTTGGACAGGTAGCCGTAGGGGCGCACCGCGATCTCCAGTTCCGCCAGCGTTGGCAGCCAGGTGCCCATGCGGTTCTCGCGGCCGAGTTCGACACGCTCGATCCGCACCAGCCCGGACAGGTCGAGTTCTTGGTTGGCGAGCATCGGCAGGGTCTCGGCGACGCGCTGGCGCACCGCCTCGAGTTCGGCCTCGAGCGTGCGTCGCTCGGCCAGCGCCCGCGCGCGCTCGCCCATCAGTTGCTTACGCTTCATATCGAGCGAGGGCAAAAACTGCTGATAGCTCTTCAGCTTCTGCGACTGCTGCGAGAGCGCGGATTTACTGAGCGCAATCTTGGCCATGGTGAAGCGCGCGGCGCGGCTCAGGCGGCCTCGCGCGGGAAGTATTTGTCGATCAACGGCTGCTTCATCAGCAGCTCCTCGGGCTCGAAGCACTCGGCCATGGTCTGCCAGCAGAGATCCAGCGCCTGCTCCAGTGGCAGGCTGACGTTGATGTCCATGAAGCGCTCCCTGAACAGCGCGCCGAAGCGCAGCAGTTTCTGGTCAAACTCACTCAGCTCGAAGGCCATCGCCTGCTTTTGCTGCGCGTCCTTGGCGCCCGAGTAGAAGCGGATCATGGTGTTCATGACCTGACTATGATCCTCGCGCGTGACCTTGTCGATCACATGCTGCTTCAGCCGCGACAGGCTGCCGAAGGGATCGATGACGCCATCGTGCAGATAGAACTGCCCCTCGGTGATGTAGCCGGTGTTGTCCGGCACCGGATGGGTCACATCGCCGCCCGGCATGGTGGTCACGGTGAGGATGGTCAGCGAGCCGCCCTCGCGATAGTCGGCGGCCTTTTCGTAGCGGCGCGCCAACTGCGAGTAGAGATCGCCCATGTAGCCACGGTTCGAGGGCACCGATTCCATGGCGATGCCGACCTCCTTCATCGCGTCGGCGTAGGCGGTCATGTCGGTGAGCAGCACCAGCACGCGCTTGCCTTCCTCGAGCGCGAACTTCTCGGCCACCGCCAGGGCCATGTCCGGCACCAGCAGGCGCTCGACCACCGGGTCGGCGGAGAGGTTCACGAACATCACGGTGCGGGCGAAGATGCCGGCATCCTCGAACTGACGGCGGAAGAAGTAAAAGTCGTCGAAGATCAGGCCGAGGCCGCCAAAGACGATGATATCGGCATCGGCTTGGATACCAATGCGCGCCAAGAGCTGATTGTAGGGCTCGCCGGCGACCGAGAAGATCGGGATCTTCTGACTTTCGACCAAGGCGTTGAAGACGTCGATCATCGGCACATCGGTGCGGATCATCTTCGAGGCCAGCAGCCGCCGCGCCGGATTCACCGAGGGACCGCCGGTGGCGATCTTCGGCTCGTCATCCAGTTCGGGGCCCGCATCGAGCAGGCCGCCGTCGCCGCGAAAGACGCGCCCGAGGATGTTCGCCGAGTAGGTCGCGCGCATCGCGTGGCCGAGGAACTGCACCGTCGAGGCGGTTGAGACACCCTTGGTGCCCGAGAACACCTGGAGCGAAACCAGCTCACGATCGATCTTGATCACCCGCGCCAGCGAGCGCATGCCGTCGATGCCCTCGACCAATGCGAGATCGTCATAGGCAATGGTCGGGGCGTCGTCGCCCGCCCGTGCCACGCGCACCTTGAGCAGATCGCCGACGATCTCGAGGATATCGGTGTAGCGAGTCAGGGTGTGGGCCATCAACGTCCCTCTTGGCTCAGTCGATTTAGTGTGGGTTTGGTGAGTATGACGCACCCGAGTCCCGGGCAGCGCATCACGTTAATCCGACCCGAGCCGGACGGCAAGCCTGATGAGCAAAGCGTGTCTCCCCAGGTCACCCGATCCACCTTAGATGCGGGTGAACAGCCCGCCTCAATCGGCGGCTGCGCGGGAGTCGGGGAGTGAAATACCGAGCTGGCGCAAGCCCTGCTCCGCCTGGCCGGCCCAGTCCCGATTCGCGGCGGGGCTGGCTGGGCTGGGATGGAGAATGCGGCCGATGCGCGGCCCATGTCCACCGAGCGCGGCGAGCGCCCGCTCCTCGGCGAAGCGCCCGATGCCGACCAGATAGTCGGGCTCGAGTAGATCGACGGTCGAGCGCAGTGCCTGATCACAGGCCGCGAACAGCGGCGCCCGCTCGGCGGCTGGCAGCGCATCGGGCGTCAGGTTGCGCCCGGTCTCGGCCATGAACACCAGCGGACAGTAATTGACGACAAAAAACCGCGCGAAGAACCGCTCCGGCGTCCCAAAGCGCGCGCGCGCCCAACCCCATAGCCGCTGACCGCTGACCTCGCGGCGCGGACATTGGAATCCGAGCACCGGTCGTTTCGGATGCACGCTCGGCGGCGCCTCAACCCGGGCCTGGATTCCTAGCCAATCGCGCACCATCTCCACATCACCGAACGGCACGCCGGTCTGCACCATGCCGAACGGCCCCGGATTCATCCCGAGCAGGAGGACCGAACGGCGCGCTTGACCGTAGCGCTCCAGGTAAGCCACATGCGACTCCCAGGCATAGGACAGCGGATGATAGGCCAACGCAACCGGCGCCCCGAAGGCCAGCGCGGAGGTCTCGGCGCGCAGGGCTTGCGCGATCTCTTGCAGCGTCATCGCAACACCTTGATCGCTGTCCGCAAACCCCTAGCCAAGTCGGCCGGCCCTGTTCGGCGCCAACGCAGAGAGCATTGCCACCAATGACTTCGCGGCCTTTGATACAGCTGTTGTAGTTTCACAACAAAACGCTAAGCGAGTGTTCAAGCGGCACTACTATGGTATAGTTCGCGCATGACTGCGGTTTTTTCGCTTTTCCTGTTTCATTTTACCGACAACACGCTATCATTGTTCCACGGCAGCAGTTGGTTCGTCGACGCCAGATCTCGCCAGCTGCTAAATTTTCCCGAGGCCGTCCTCGCGTCCGCACCTCTAACTTTCGACAGGAGCCACTGATGTTCATCACTATGAAAGCCTTCCGCAACGCGGCCGTCGCCTGCACTGCGGCCGCCGCCCTTACTCTCGGCGGCGCCGCAAGCGCTCAAGACCTGCAGGAATCCTACTGGTATGCCGCCGGCGGCAAAAACTTCCCGAATGGTCAGCTGTGGCAAACCAGCTACGGCGAGTGCTGGGAGAGCGCCTATCCAGACGGCCCGACCAACCTTCCGCCCTGTGAGCGTGAAATGGCGGTGCCACCCGAGATCAGCGTGCAGCTCCTATTCGAGTTCGACAAGTACCAGGTGCCCGAGACCGTGGTCAACCGTAGCGTCTTGGCCGAGATCGACGATTATATCGCCAAGATCCAGGCATCACCGTTCGATGAATACATCACCGTCGTTGGCCATACCGACGCCAAGGGCTCGGACGCCTACAACATGACGCTTGGCCGGCAGCGCGCCAACGCGGTGCGTGACTACTTCATCGCCCAGGGCTACCCGGCGAGCCTGCTCGGCCCGGCTGAAAGCGTCGGCAAACGCAATCTCCTGCCTCAGTACGACCCCTTTGCACTCGAGCAGCGCCGCGTAGTCCTGCGCAGCGAGGTCGTCGGTCAGTAAGCCGCGTCCGGGGGCGGGCGCAAAGGCATCGGCTCAAGCCGGCCTTGCGTCCCGCTCCATTCGCCTTGTACCGCGCGACGAACAGCCGGTTAGCCTCTGTCTAGCCGGCTTCTCCATATCCAGCCCTCTTGGGTCTCCATCGCCGCCCCCATCGCCGTGAAGCCCTTCCCCATCGCTCTCATCCCCGCCTGTGTTGCCTGCGCAACACTTCTTTTCACAGCGACGACATTTGCGGGGTTCTACGACGGCTCCGCCGCTCCCGAAGCTGCCCGCCCTTCTTCGACAAGCTTTTGGGGACCAGAACCCAGCTATGGCGATTGCTGGGAGGATCCGAACAGCAATCGCTTACCCGAGTGTGGCGATGCCCGGGTTCCAGAAGAGATCACGGTCAAATTGCTCTTTGAATTCGATGAGTACATCGTGCCGGATACCGTGGTCAACCGCTGGGTCATCGCCACCATCGACGGCTACATCGACAAGGTGATTCGCTCCCCAGCCCAGGAATATATCACCATCATCGGTCATACCGATGCCAAGGGCTCCGATGACTACAATATGGCGCTTGGCATGCGGCGGGCGAAGGCCGTGCGTGACTACTTCATCGCCCAGGGCTATCCATCGTCACTGCTCGCCCCACCCAAAAGCCGCGGCGAACGAGAACTCCTTCCGCAGTACAGCCCGCTCTCGGTCGAGCAGCGCCGCGTTGTCATCACCAAGGTCGATCGTTGACGCCAGCGCGAACGCGCGGCCCATACGAGACGGCATCCATCGGCGGCTCAAGGCGTGGCGCATCGAAGCCACCGCACTCATGCGGGCTCTCGCCTGCCCCTGTCCTTGCCGGCAACACTCGGGCTCAGAGGCTCGGATTCAGAAAGTGCCCAGCATTGAACAGCGCACCGAGGAGCGTCCTGGCCTCCTCGCGCTCTAGCCAGGGCCCGATGCGTTCCCACTCCAACACCCGGCTGTTGGCCAACAGCGATGCCAGCGCCAAGAGATCGCTCGGCAGGTGATGCGCGTGCCCATTCGCGAATAACACCACTGACTGACCTTCCGTGCTCGAGCCGGCAAAGAGCAGCCGTGAGCGTCCGTCGCGCTCGAACCGCCCGCGCGCCTCCAAGACCGCGATGACAGCGTCAACGGACCAGCGTTGATCGGGCGGTTCCAGTTCCAGATGGAGCTTCGGTTCAGTCAGCCAACCGCCGAGCCACGCCTGAAAATCCTCGCGACTGGCGGTGGCGAGACCGGACTCGATCGTCGCCCGCAGCACGCGGATCGTCTCGGCATCGAGTTCGGCGGGGTCTCGCGCAGGCGCGACTGGCGGCTGATCGCGCCAACGCCCAGCGGGCGTGAAATGCTCAGCCACCCGCGCGAGCCAATCATCGGCCAGCTCGCGCCAGGCCGGGGCGCGCAGCCCGACCGACCAGGTTTGACAAGGCCCCTCGGCGATGCCCCAATGCGGCACCCCGGCGGGGAGATAGAGGATATCACCCGGTTCCAGCAGCCACTCCTGGTCTGCCTGGAAGTGCTGCAGGATGCGGATCTCGATGTCCGGGATCAGATCCAGCGGTAAGCCGGGATCGGTCGCGATGCGCCAGCGCCGACGGCCCTCGGCCTGGATCAGGAAGACATCGTACTCATCGACGTGCGGGCCGACCGAGCCCTGATCCTCGGCATAGCTGACCATGAGGTCGTCGATGCGCCAGCGTGGCAGGAAATCGAAGCGCTCGAGTAAGGCGCCGATCTCGGGGATGTGCTTATCGACATCCTGCACCAGCAGCGTCCAGTGGCTCGGCGGCAAGGCGGCAAAGCGCTCGGCGTCGAAGGGTCCGTGCCGCACCTGCCAGGGGCCTTGTTCAGTGCCTTCCAGCACGATCCGCGACTCGACCTCGGGCTCGCAGGCAAGTCCGGCCAGCTCATCGCCGGGCAAGGGATTCTCGAAGCCAGCAAAGGCCTGGCGCATCAACAAGGGCTGACGCTGCCAATAACGCGCGAGGAAACTCTGTGCATCTAGGCCGTCGGGAAACCGCAGCGCGGGGAACTCAGGCAGCGCGCTCATGGGCTGGAGGCAACCTCGGTGCGTGGCGGTGTTTCCGATCCGGGGACTGGAAGTTCGGGAACTGGAAACGCGTCGACTGCGTGCTCGGAGACGGCGTGCCCGGCGGCTGCCTGCCCGGAGGCTGGCAACGGCTCGATACGCGGGACGCGGCTAGAGCGACTGGCCAGCAGACCACCTGCGGCAATCAACAAAGTGCCCAGCATCAGAGTGAGGGTCATCGGCTCGCCCCAGAACAGCCAGCCATAACCGGCCCCGAACACCACAGAGAAATAACCAAAGGCGCCCATGCGTGAGGCCGGCGCCAAGGAGAGGCCACGCGTCAGCGCCAACTGGCCCAGAGTCGCGGCGATGCCGATGCCAAGCAGCCAGAGCAGTGCGATCGGCGTCGGTGTCTGCCAGTCCCAGAAGAGCGGTAGTGCCGAGATCGAGCCACCAATGAGCGCGAAGTAGAAGACGATGCGCCCGGTGGGCTCGCTACGCGAGAGCCGACGTACCGTGACCTTGGCCACCGCCGCCAACACGCCTCCCATCAGGCCGATCAACGCCACCGGCGAGATCCCGGCCCAATGCCGGCTCGGATCGGGCTCCAAGATCAGGATCACGCCGGCGAAACCGATCCCGAGCGCGACCCAGAGCAGACCGGTCACTCGCTCATGCAGCCAGGCGATAGCGATTAAAGGGATAAAGATCGGCGCGGTCAGCTTGAGCAGCATCGCCTCGGCCAAAGGCAGCTCGGCGATCGCGAAGAAGAAACAATACATGGCACCGATACCAGCCACCGCCCGCAGCAGATGCAGGCCCGGCACCCTGGTTTTCACATCACCAATGCCGTGGCGCAGCAGCCAGGGCGCGAGCAGCATCAACCCAATCAGATTGCGCCCGAACACGATCATCGCATTCGGCAATTCGGCCGAGACGACGCGGATACCGACCCCCATCGACGCAAAACAGAACTCACCGAGCACGATGAAGGCCGCGCCGAGCAGCAGTTGCTGAGGGCGATAATCGCGACCACGGATTCGGCTGGCTGACTGCACGCGAGACTCAGGCCGCGAGTCCTTCGACCTAGATCGCCCGCGCCTGCTCCGCTGCGTTACCGATGTAACGCGGCGGCGTCAGCGCCCGCAGCTCGGCCTTGGCCGACTCCGGGATAGCGAGGGTCTCGACGAAGGCCGCTAGGGCCTCGGGGCCGATGCGTTGCCCGCGCGTCAGGGCCTTGAGCTTCTCGTAGGGCTGCTCGACCCCGTAGCGGCGCATCACGGTCTGGATCGGCTCGGCTAAAACCTCCCAGTTGGCATCCAAGTCAGCCGCCAGCTGTGCGGCGTTGGCCTCCAGCTTACCGACACCCTTGAACGCCGAATCCAGCGCGATCAGCGTGTGGGCGATCGCCACACCCAGGTTGCGCAGCACCGTCGAGTCGGTCAGGTCGCGCTGCCACCGCGAGATCGGCAGCTTCGCTGAGAGATGATCGAAGAGCGCATTGGCGATGCCCAGATTGCCCTCGGCGTTCTCGAAGTCGATCGGGTTGACCTTATGCGGCATGGTCGAGGAGCCAACCTCGCCCTCAACGGTGCGCTGCTTGAAGTAACCGAGCGAGATATAGCCCCAGAGGTCGCGGCAGCCATCGATCAGCACCGTATTGAAGCGGCCGATGGCATCGAACAGCTCGGCCATGCCATCGTGCGGCTCAATCTGGATGGTATAGGGATTCCAGGCCAGGCCGAGCGACTCAACGAACTGCCGGGCAAATTCCGGCCAATTCAGCTCCGGATAGGCGACCAGATGGGCGTTGTAGTTGCCGACCGCGCCATTGATCTTACCCAGCACCGCCACCGCAGCGACGCTATCGCGCTGCCGCCGCAACCGGTACACCAGGTTGGCAAGCTCCTTGCCGAGGGTGGTCGGCGAGGCGGGCTGACCATGGGTGCGCGAGAGCATCGGCAGCTCCGCATGGCAATGCGCCAGTGTGCGCAGGGCCTCGATCAGCGCGTCGATGCGCGGCAGCAGCACATGATCACGCCCATCCTTGAGCATCAGCCCGTGCGCCAGGTTATTGATGTCCTCGGAGGTGCAGGCGAAGTGAATGAACTCCGAGACCGCCGCCAGCTCGGCGTGATCGGCGATGCGCTCCTTGAGGAAATATTCGACCGCCTTGACGTCGTGATTGGTGGTGCGCTCGATGGCCTTGATGCGCGCGGCGTCCTCGACCGAGAACTCGCCGCCGATCGCATCGAGCCGCTGCTGGGCGTCGTTCGACAGCGCCGGCACCTCGGCGATCTCGGGGCAGTCGGCAAGCGCCTTGAGCCAGGCGATCTCGACCACGACCCGATGCCGGATCAGCCCGAATTCGCTGAAGATCGGGCGCAGATCAGCGGTCTTGGCGCCATAGCGGCCGTCGATCGGCGAGATGGCAGTGAGGGAAGATAACTCCATGAGGCTCACGCGCTCCTCTTAGGCCGCCGCCAGGCGCCGCAGCACATAGTGCAGGATGCCGCCGTTGCGGTAGTAATCGGCCTCGTTCGGGGTATCGATCCGGACCTTGGCCTGGAAGCGCACTTCGCTGCCATCGGCATGGGTCGCGGTCACCTCGACCTGCTTGGCGTTGCCATCGTCGAGATCGCCAATACTGAACAGCTCGGTGCCGGTCAGGCCGAGCGATTCGGCGCTCTCACCGGACGGGAACTGCAAGGGCAAGATGCCCATGCAGACCAGATTGGTGCGATGGATGCGCTCGTAGCTCTCGGCGATCACCGCGCGCACGCCAAGCAGCCGCGGACCCTTCGCGGCCCAGTCGCGCGAGGAGCCGGAGCCATATTCCTTGCCGGCAATCACCACCACCGGCACGCCCTCGGCCTGATAGCGCATCGCTGCATCGTAGATCGACTCGGCCTCGCCCGACGGCTGATGCAGGGTCACCCCACCCTCGGTGCCAGGTGCCATGCGGTTGCGCAGCCGAATGTTGGCGAAGGTGCCGCGCATCATCACCTGATGATTACCACGGCGCGAACCGTATGAATTGAAATCGACCGGCGCCACGCCCTGCTCGACTAGATAGCGCCCGGCCGGGCTGTCGGCCTTGATGCTGCCAGCGGGCGAGATGTGGTCGGTGGTCACTGAGTCGCCAAGCACCGCCAGACAGCGCGCGTCGCGGATCGGCCGCACCGGCTCCGGCTGCATCTGGATGCCCTGGAAATAGGGCGGCTCCTGGATGTAGGTCGAGCTTGGGTCCCAATCGAAGACCTTGCCTGCAGGCGCCTCGAGCTTCTGCCAATGCGCATCGCCGGCGAAGACGTCGGCGTAGGTCGAGCGGAAATCGTCCTGCCCGAGGAAGCTAGAAACAGTATCGGCCACCTCGGCCTGGGTCGGCCAGATGTCACGCATGAACACCGGATTGCCCTCGGCATCGTCGGCGATTGGGTCGTCGTAAGGGTCGAAGCCCATCCGACCGGCGAGCGCGTAGACCACCACCAGCGGCGGCGAGGCCAGATAGTTCATCCGCACCTCAGGATGCACCCGGCCCTCGAAGTTACGGTTGCCGGAGAGCACTGAGGCGACGGTCAGATCGCCGTCGCTGATCGCCTTCGAGACCTCCGGGCGCAGCGGGCCGGAGTTGCCGATGCAGGTGGTGCAGCCGTAGCCGACGACATGGAAGCCGAGCTGCTTCAGCGGCCCCATCAGCCCAGCGGCCTCCAGATAGCGCGTCACCACCATCGAGCCCGGTCCGAGCGAGGTCTTGACCCAGGCCGGCACCTTCAGGCCGCGCGCGGCTGCCTTCTTAGCGACCAATCCGGCGCCGAGCATGACCGTTGGATTCGAGGTATTGGTGCAGGAGGTGATGGCGGCGATCACCACCGCGCCGTCGCCAATCGCGACCTGCTCGCCATCGATCTCGGTGGTCACGGCGGGGCGGTCATCGACGCCACGCTCGGCGTTCAGCGTCTTCAGCGCCGCAGCGAAGCTGGCCTTGATCTCGGTCAGCGGCACCCGATCCTGCGGGCGCTTCGGGCCGGCCAGGCTTGGCACGATGGTGCCGATATCGAGTTCCAGGGTCTCACTGAAATCGGCCTCGAAGGTGCCGTCGGCATCGAACATGCCCTGCGCCTTGGCATAGGCCTCGACCAGCGCGACCTGCTCATCGGAGCGCCCGGTCAGGCGCAGGAAGTCGAGGGTCTCGTCGTCGATCGGGAACAGGCCGCAGGTGGCGCCATACTCGGGCGCCATGTTGGCAATGGTGGTGCGGTCACCCATCGGCAGACTCTTCACCGCCGGCCCATAGAACTCAACCAGCTTGCCGACCACGCCATGCTGGCGCAGTTGCTCGACGATGGTCAGCACCAGGTCGGTCGCGGTGGCGCCCTCGGGCAGCCGTCCGCTCAGCTTTACGCCCACCACCTGTGGGATCAGCATCGAGACCGGCTGGCCGAGCATTGAGGCCTCGGCCTCGATGCCGCCGACGCCCCAGCCCAGCACACCAACCCCGTTGATCATGGTGGTATGCGAATCGGTGCCGACCAATGTGTCCGGATAGGCCTGGAGCACCCCGTTCACCTCGCGGCCAAAGACGACGCGCGCCAGATATTCGACATTGACCTGGTGCACGATACCGGTATCCGGCGGCACCACCTTGAAGTCGTCGAACGCCTGCTGGCCCCACTTGAGGAAGCGGTAGCGCTCGCGGTTACGCGAGAACTCGAGCTGCGCATTGAGCCCGAGCGCGCTGTCGGAGCCGTAATTATCGACCTGCACCGAGTGGTCGATGACCAGCTCCGCCGGCTGCAGCGGGTTGATCTTGTTCGGGTCACCACCGAGCGCGCTCATCGCATCGCGCATCGCCGCCAGATCGACCACCGCTGGCACGCCGGTGAAGTCCTGCATCAGCACCCGCGCCGGGCGATATTGGATCTCGCGATCAGGCTCGGCCTTGGCATCCCAATTGGCCAACGCCTCGATATCGGCGCGCCTGACGGTCACGCCATCCTCGCACCGAAGCAGGTTCTCGAGCAGGATCTTGAGCGAGAACGGCAGCCGCGCGCTGTTCGGCACCGCGTCGACGCGAAAGATCTCGTAGGATTTGCCAGCGGCGTCGAGACGGGCCTTGGACTTGAAGCTGTCGTGCATGGAGGACTCCGGAGATTGGGCTTACGGCAGAATGAGGGAAATTCTAGCTCAGCTTGGTTGATGCAGATTCGTGGTCGGGCTCAGATAGGCGCGCGCCGCATCGAGTAATTTGCGCCGACCGAGCAGGATCTGCATCCGCCGCCCGCCGCACTGGCGCCAGAGCATCGCCGAGCGAATACCGGCCAGCAGCAGCGCGCGGATGCGCTCCTGATTCTCTTCGTTCTGCAGATAGAGCGGATTGCCGCGCACCATGATGCGCGGCTCCAGCTTACTGATGGTCGCCGAGTAGAGGCTGGCGAAGCGGGCGATCACCTCGCGGTCGATCAAGGGCGCGTCGCCGCGCGCTTCGCGCGCAGCCTCGATCCCTTCGCCGATCGCCGCCAGCATATCGCCACGCCCGGCCAGGGTGCGCTCGTGCTTGAGCAGCGTGATCACATAGCGCGTCATCTCCATGTCGCGCTCGGGCTGGCCGGTCAGCTGGGCAATGATCTGTCGCGCCCCGGTCGCCACCGCGCCGGGCTCGCCGAACACCGAGGGCACATCCTCGGCATCGATCTGAAACAGGCTGTGCAGGCAGGGTGCCATCTGATCGATGTCGACGCTACCGCGATTGGCGATACGCAGCACAGAGTGGGTCGCCTGATGGAGTCCGGCGAGCGCGATGATGCGGTCTTGGTCGCTATAGGGCATGGATAATAGGTCTCGAAAACGTGTGCTAGTCGCAACGATTTAGGGCTGCAAGTAGGCCAAGAGCTAGCCGATGGCGGAATAGTGGGAGCATCCCGCGACCGAGCAGTTGACCGCGAACCCCGCGTAGTCAGGGCTTCCAGCCCCGAGTCTTCAGGCCGGGATGGCCTGATGACGCACCCGATAACACCGGTCGACAGAATGATGCTCAAGGCCGCTTCGTTCAGCGCGCTTCTAGTCAGCCTGCTGTATCACACAACCACCCAGGCACTCGTCGCCTTGGTAGAACACCGCCGATTGGCCAGGCGTAATCGCGCGCTGGGGCGCGGCGAATCGAACTTGGCAGGTAGCACTATCGTAACCGACGATGGTACAGCGCTGCAGCGGTTGCCGGTGCCGCAACCGGCAGAGACAGTCGATGGGCGCCGCCGCAGGTGCCCTCCCAGCGATCCAATGCAACTGCTCGCCCACGAGCCACGCGGCAAAGAGCAGCGGATGATCGCCGCCCTGCACCACGATCAGCGCATTGCGCGCGACATCCTTGCAGGCCACGAACCAGGGCGCCTCGTCGGCCTCGGTGACACCACCGATCCCAAGGCCCTGGCGCTGACCGATGGTGTGCCAGGCGAGCCCGTGATGCTCGCCCAGGACGCGACCCTCGGGCGTCATGATTGGCCCCGGCGTGCGCGGAAGATAGCGCGCCAGGAAATCACCAAAGCGCCGCTCGCCGATGAAGCAGATGCCGGTGCTGTCCTTCTTCTCGGCATTGGCGAGCCCGAGCTGACGGGCGATCGCCCGCACCTCGGCCTTGCTCAGATCGGCCAGCGGGAACAGCGCCCGCTCGAGCTGCGCCTGGTCCAACAGATGCAGGAAATAGGTCTGATCCTTGTTGGCATCGGCCGCCAGCCGCAGATGCAGGCCTGCGGCGTCCTGGGTCACACGGGCGTAATGGCCGGTTGCGATCCGTGTCGCCCCCAGCGTCTGCGCATGCTCGAGAAAGGCGCGAAACTTGATCTCCTTGTTGCAGAGCACATCCGGGTTCGGCGTGCGCGAGGCGCAATACTCGGCAAGAAAATGCTCGAACACCCGATCCCAATACTCACTGGCAAAGTTCACGGTATGCAGCCGGATACCGAGCCGCTCGGCCACCGCTTGGGCATCGGCCAGATCCTCTGCCGCCGCGCAGTAACCGGGCTCGTCATCCTCCTCCCAGTTCTTCATGAACAGGGCCTCGACGCGATGGCCCTGCTCGATCAGCAGATGCGCGGCAACGGCCGAGTCGACACCGCCGGAAAGGCCGACGATGACGAGCTGTTCGCTCTCTTTAGAGGGATCGAATGCGTCGGGCATCATCAGTGACGACAGGCTCGCGTGCAACGCAACGCTCAGGCGAACCCATGGCGGCGCAGAAACTCCTCGGTAAGACCCGCGCCCGCGTGCTCCGACGCCTGCTCGCCGAGCAGCAGCCGCTCCAGATAGCGCGCGATCAGGTCAACCTCGAGATTCACTTGGGTACCGACACGATACTCACCGATGATAGTCGCGCCGAGGGTATGCGGAACGATGTTCAGATCAAAGACCGCGCCCTTGACTTGGTTGACGGTCAGGCTCGTGCCGTCGACGCAGATCGAGCCCTTAGGGGCGATGTAGCGCGCAAGCTCGCCGGGCGCGTGAATCCGTAGGCGCCAGGAGCGGGCATCCTCGCGCACCTCGAGCAGGGTGCCGACACCATCGACATGCCCACTGACCAAATGCCCGCCGAGCGGGGTCGAGAGGCGCAGCGCCTGCTCCAGATTGACGTGGGCGCCAACCTTGAGTTTGCCAAAGGTGGTGAGCGATAAGGTCTCGCGCGAGACATCGGCCGCGAACCCATGCGCGCTCAGCTTGACGACGGTCAGGCAGACCCCATTGACGGCGATGCTATCGCCCATCGAGACCTGACTCAGATCGAGTGCGCCAGCATTGATCCTAGCGTCGACCCCGGCGTTAACTCCGGCATCGATGCGGATGCGCTGATCGCCGCCGCGATCCTCGAGCGCCTCGACCCGACCAATGGCCTCAATGATTCCGGTGAACATCGCTACCCCCGATCGACGTTGATCTTAGTTTGCGCATCAAAGCTCATAGCTATCGCGCGATGCTTACTCAAGTCATTCCCGGAACTCGCCTTTCGGTGGCGACCCACAGGAGCTGTGGATAAGTCAGTGGATAGATTGATCAAACCGCTCAGCCAAGCGCACCCAGCGCCTGCTGATCGGCATGATAAGAGGAGCGCACCATCGGACCGCTGGCGACATTGGTGAAGCCCATCCGCTCGCCGGCGACGCGCAGCGCCTCGAACTCGGCCGGCTCCCAATAACGGCGCACCGGCAGATGCTCGCGGCTCGGCTGCAGGTACTGACCCAGCGTCAGCATGTCGCAGCCGTGCGCGCGTAGATCGGCCATCACCGCCAGCACCTGCTCCGAGGTCTCGCCGAGCCCGAGCATCAGCCCGGACTTAGTCGGCACCTGCGGATACAGTGCCTTGAAGCGTTGCAGCAGCGCCAGCGAGCCGGCGTAATCGGCCCCGGGGCGCGCCTCGCGGTAGAGCGCCGGCACGGTTTCCAGGTTGTGGTTGAACACATCCGGCGTCGCCTCGCCCGCGAACGCGGCTAGGGCCCGCTCCTCGCGCCCCCGAAAGTCCGGCACCAAGACCTCGAGCTGGGTGTTCGGGCAACGCGCCCGCACCGCGCGCAGACAGGCCGCGAAGTGCCCGGCCCCGCCATCGCGCAGGTCGTCGCGATCAACCGAGGTGATGACGACGTACCCCAGTCCCATGCGCTCGATCGACTCGGCGAGCAGCTCGGGCTCGGCCTCGTCGATCGGTTGCGGTCGGCCATGGGCGACATCACAGAACGGACAACGCCGGGTGCAGACATCGCCGAGGATCATGAAGGTCGCGGTGCCATGGTTGAAGCACTCGCCGAGATTGGGGCATTGTGCCTCCTCGCAGACGGTCGCGAGCCGATTCTCGCGCAGCAGCCGCTTGATCCGTGCAACCCCTGGGCCTGTTGGCGCCTTGGCGCGAATCCAGGCCGGCTTGCGTGGCACCTCAGGGAGCCGCTCGACCTTGACCGGGATGCGTGCGACCTTGTCCAAGCCGCGCTGATGGGTGTGCGGGCTAAACCGTGAAGGCGGGGTGAGCGAGCTGTGATTCGGCATGTTCGAGAACCTCTCCAAAAGCAGAATGATGATTGCAGTCTAGCATCGGCTGCAGCCTCGATTCCGTCGGCACTGAGTGACGGTTTGTCAATGCTGCGTTATGCTTGTCGGCTTGATCCCGCATCGCCCACCCCGACGTTGTTCCCTGTTATGCCCCTCAATTCCACCAACGAGATCATCGACGAACTCCGCGCCGGGCGCATGGTGGTGATCATGGACGACGAGGATCGCGAGAACGAGGGCGATCTGCTGCTCGCCGCCGACAGCGTCACGCCGGAGGCGATCAATTTCATGGCCAAGTATGGTCGTGGACTGATCTGCCTGACCCTGACCAAGGAGCGCTGTGAGCGCCTGCGGCTGCCGCTGATGGTCAACGCCAACAACGCCCCGCATTCGACCGCGTTCACGATCTCGGTCGAGGCCGCGCGCGGCGTGACCACCGGCATCTCGGCGGCCGACCGCGCGCGCACCATCGCCGCTGCGGTCGCCGCCGAGGCCAAGCCGAGCGATCTGGTCCAGCCCGGCCATGTGTTCCCGCTGATGGCGCAGCCGGGCGGGGTCTTGGTGCGCGCGGGTCATACCGAGGCCGGCTGCGATCTGGCCCGGCTCGCCGGTTTCGAGCCGGCTGCGGTGATCGTCGAGATCTTGAACGAGGACGGCACCATGGCGCGGCGCCCGGATCTCGAGCGCTTTGCCGAGGCCCATGGTCTGAAGATCGGCACCATCGCCGACCTGATCCACTATCGAGTCGCGAATGAGAAGGCGGTGATCCGCGAGTCACAAGGCAGCCTGCCGACGGCGTTTGGAACCTTTGAGGTGACCGCCTATCGCGATACCATCGAGAACGACATTCACCTGGCGCTGGTCATGGGTGAAATCAACGCCGAGCGGCCAACCTTGGTGCGGGTGCATCTGCAAAACACCCTCTGCGACCTGTTCGGCGCCCAGCACCCGGCCTGTGGCTGGCCGCTCGATGATGTGATGCGCCAGATCGCCGAGGCCGGAGAGGGCGTGATCGTGGTGCTGCGCAATCGCGATCAAGGCGATGATGTGCTGGCCAAATTGGCCGCGATCACCGAGCCACCCAATCGCGACCCCGCTCAGGAAACGGCTCCACACATGGCCGCACTGGCCCCGCACAGTGCGCGCAACGAGCTGCGCACCTATGGCATCGGCGCGCAGATCCTCGCCGATGTCGGCGTGCACCGGATGCGCGTGATGAGCGCGCCCAAGGCCATGCACGGCATCTCCGGATTCGACCTCGAGGTCGTCGAGTACCTCGGTGTCTAGCGTTTAAGAGCAGAACCAAAGATGATCAAGACCTACGAAGGCGCGCTGCGCGCCGGCAACGCGCGCTACTGCTTGGTGGTCTCGCGCTGGAACAGTTTCATCGTCGAGAGCCTCGAGAAAGGCGCGATCGATGCCCTCAAACGGCATGGCGCCGAGGAATCGGACCTCGGCATCGTGCGCGTGCCGGGTGCCTTCGAGATGCCGGTGGTGATTGAGCGCATCGCGGCCAAGGGCGGTTACGATGCCATCATCGCCCTTGGCGCGGTGATCCGTGGCGGCACGCCGCACTTCGAGTACGTCGCTGGCGAATGCGTCAAGGGCATGGCCCAGGTCAGCCTCAAACATGGGCTGCCGGTGACCTTCGGCGTGCTCACGGTGGATACCATCGAGCAGGCTATCGAGCGCGCCGGCACCAAGGCCGGCAACAAGGGCGCCGAGGCCGCGCTCTCGGCGATCGAGATGGTCGACCTGCTGCGCGGGCTGTCCTGAGATGGCCGGACGCCGCAGCGAGGCGCGCCGCTATGCCGTGCTCGCGCTGTACCAATGGCAGGTGAGCGGTCAGTCGCCGACCGAGATCGCCGGCCATTTCTTCGATGATCCGGCCTGGATGGAGGCGATCGCCGAAGGCATGTCCGAGGATCGGGGCGAGGACGGCACTGGCACTCAAGGAGCATCCTCCAAAGGGTCTGCCTCAAGGTCTGCTCCAGGGTCCGACCCAGGTTCCACCCCAGGGCCAGCGACGTCCCGTGCACGCTCAGGTCAGCCGCCGAGCACGACGGCCACCTCGAACGGCGCCCGCCCCTACGATCATCAGCTCTTCAGTAGCCTGCTGCGCGGGGTGCCGGAAAAGGCCGACGAGATCGACGACGCCTTGCGCGGCAACCTCGACCGCTCGTTGCAGAGCCTGGACCCGGTCGAGCGCAGCATCCTGCGCATCGGTACCTACGAGCTGCTGTTCAGTCCGGAATTACCCGTGCGGGTCGTCATCAACGAGGCGGTGGAACTGGCCAAGGCGTTCGGCGCCGAGCAGGGCCATCGCTATGTGAACGCGGTACTGGATCGGGTCGGGCGCTCGGCACGCGCCGATGAGCTGGCCCGCAAGACCAAGGGCTAGCCCTTGCCCTAGCCGGACCCAGCCCAGCCGAGAGCCGAGCCGCGCACGGCGCATTCTCACGAGGACCATTCCAATGTCCGAATTCGACCTCATCCAGCGCCACCTCACCGGCCTTGGCGCGGCGCGTGACGATGTCCTGCTCGATGTCGGCGACGACTGCGCCCTGCTGCGGGTACCGGCCGATCGTGAATTGGCATTGAGCATCGACACCCTGGTCGCCGGCGTGCATTTCCTGCCCGAGACCGATCCCAAAGGGCTTGGTCACAAGTCACTGGCGGTCGGTCTCAGCGACCTAGCGGCGGTCGGCGCCGAGCCGGCCTGGGCCACGCTGGCGCTGACCCTGCCGACGCCCGACGAGGCCTGGCTGGCCGCCTTCGCGCGCGGCTTCGCCGAGTTGGCCCGCCAGGAAGACGTCCGCCTAGTCGGCGGCGACCTGACCCGTGGGCCGCTGACGATTTCCGTGCAAGTACATGGACTGGTGCCCCAAGGCCATGCGCTGCGCCGCTCCGGCGCGCGGCCCGGCGATCTGGTCTGCGTCAGTGGCGCGCTTGGCGACGCCGGGCTCGCGCTGCGGCATCTGCAACGCGGAGAGCCGCTCGGCGACTACCTGCGCCAGCGCCTCGAGCGCCCAACGCCGCGCGTGGCCCTCGGCGAGGTGCTGCGAGGCGTCGCCACCGCCGCCATCGACCTCTCGGACGGCCTGGCCTCGGACCTGGGTCATATCCTCGGCGCCTCGGCTTGCGGCGCCCGCATCGAACTCGACCGGCTGCCGCTCGCCGATCAGGTCGCCGGTGAGGTTGCCGCCGACAACGACTGGACGCTGCCGCTCACCGCCGGCGATGACTACGAACTCTGCTTCACCCTGCCGCCCACGCACATCGGCGAACTCAGGGTGCTCGCGGCCGCCGCCGGCTGTCCGCTGACCCAGATCGGGGAGATCGAAGCGCGCTCGGGATTGCGCTGGATGACCGCCGACGGCCATCAATGGCACAGTAACAGCCTCGGCTACGACCACTTTGCAGCCTGATGTGTGGTGACCAGATAATCCGCGATGCGCGGCTGATCAGCCTCGCATAAGCCTCTCAATGATTGTTACGCGTTCCAACCTGCTTTAAGGAGATAACCAATGAGCACGCCCCCGACCTCCGACGCGACCCTGAGCCCGACATTTCAGCCCAAACGGCCCGAGCACCTGATCGCCTATGGCTTCGGTGCTGGTCTCTCGCCAAAGGCGCCGGGCACCATGGGCACGCTAGTCGCGATCCCGATCTACCTGCTGCTCGCCAATCTACCGGGTCTGGTCTACCTGCTCGCCGTCGCGGCGCTGATCGGTGCCGGCGTCTGGGCCTGCGACAAGGTTGCCGCTGAACTCGGCCAGGATGATTCACCCGCCATCGTCTGGGATGAGGTCGTGGGCTTCTTGGTCGCGATGGCTGCGGCACCCGTGGTCAGTCTGGCCTGGATCATCATGGGCTTCCTGCTGTTCCGCCTGTTCGACATCTACAAGCCCTGGCCGGTGAGCTGGGCCAAGAATCGCTTCCGTGGCGGTATCGGCATCATGGCCGATGACCTGGTCGCCGGGGCCATGACCTGGGTGGTATTAACGTTCATGGCGATGATCGTCAGCGCCTCGCTCGGCCATAGCATGACGACGATCGCGCACTGATGAGCCTCTGCCCCCCCAGTTGCCGCTAAGTTGCCGCTAAGTTGCCGCCAGCTGACGCCATTGCATGAGCGATAACCCACTCTACAGCCCCGAAGGCCTCGAGCGTCTGCCGCTGCATCTGTTCAGCGAGAAGGCCTACCTGGATTACTCGATGTACGTGATCCTGGATCGGGCCTTGCCGCACATCGGCGACGGGCTCAAGCCGGTGCAGCGGCGCATCCTCTACGCGATGTCGGATCTCGGGCTCACGGCCACAGCCAAGTTCAAGAAATCGGCGCGTACCGTCGGCGATGTGCTCGGCAAGTTCCATCCGCACGGCGACAGCGCCTGCTACGAGGCGATGGTGCTGATGGCGCAATCGTTCAGCTATCGCTATCCGCTGATCGATGGCCAGGGCAACTGGGGTTCGCCAGATGATCCCAAGTCGTTTGCGGCGATGCGCTACACCGAGTCGCGCCTCACGCCCTATGCCGATGTGCTGCTCGCCGAGGTCGCGCAGGGCACCGTCGACTGGCAGCCGAACTTCGACGGCACCCTGGAAGAACCGAAGACCCTGCCAGCCCGGCTGCCGAATCTGCTGTTAAACGGCACGAGCGGCATTGCGGTTGGCATGGCCACCGACATCCCATCGCACAATTTGCGCGAGGTCGCCCGTGCCTGCATCCACCTGCTCAAGCATCCGAATGCCGAGCTGGATGCCTTGATGCGCTACATCCCCGGCCCCGACTTCCCGACCGCCGCCGAGATCATCACGCCTGCGGCCGAGCTGCGGCGGATGTACGAGACCGGGCATGGCTCGGTGAAGCAGCGCGCCCGCTACGAGTTGGAGCAAGGCGACATCATCATCACCGCCCTGCCCTATCAGGTCTCCGGCAGCCGGGTGATGGAGCAGATCGCCGCGCAGATGCAGGCGAAAAAGCTGCCGATGATCGAGGACCTGCGCGATGAGTCGGATCACGAATGCCCGACGCGCCTGGTGCTGGTGCCGCGCTCGAACCGCATCGATGTCGCCCGGCTGATGTCGCACCTGTTCGCGACCACCGATCTTGAGCGCGGCTATCGGGTCAACATGAATCTGATCGCGCTCAACGGCCGGCCGCGGGTGATGAACCTGCGCGAGATCCTGAGCGAATGGCTGAGCTATCGGCGCACCACGGTGCGGCGTCGCCTGCAACATCGGCTCGACAAGGTGCTCGAGCGGCTGCATCTGCTCGACGGGCTGCTGATCGCTTTCCTCAACATCGACGAAGTGATCCACATCATCCGCACCGAGGACGAGCCCAAGCCGGTGTTGATGGCGCGCTTTGAACTCACCGAGGTCCAAGCCGAGTATGTGCTCAATACCCGGCTGCGCCAGCTCGCGCGGCTCGAGGAGATGAAGATCCGCGCCGAGCAGGACGCGCTGGCGAAGGAGCGCGATGGCATTCAAGCGACCCTCGGTGACGAGACCAAGCTACGCGATCTGATCATCGACGAGATTAAGCAAGACGCCAAGCAGTACGGCGATGAGCGCCGCTCACCGCTGACCGAGCGGCCGCTGGCCGCAGCGCTGAACGAGGCCGAACTGGCACCGAGCGAGCCGGTGACCGTGGTGCTCTCGGCAAAGGGCTGGGTGCGTCAGGGCAAGGGCCACGAGATCGACGGCGCCAGTCTCTCCTATAAGGCTGGGGACCGATTCTTGGCGGCGGCTCGACTGCGCAGCAACCAGCCGGCGGTCTTCCTAGATAGCACCGGGCGCGGCTATTCGCTGCCAGCGCATTCGCTGCCCTCGGCGCGGGGTCAGGGAGAGCCCTTGACCGGGCGGCTCGATCCGCCGAAGGGGGCGAGCTTCGTCGCGCTGCTGGGAGGCGATCCGGCCCAGCGCTTATTGCTGGCCTCGGATGCAGGCTATGGCTTTATCTGCACCCTGGATGCCTTGATCGCCAAGCCGCGTGGAGGCAAGGCGGTGTTGACGTTGCCCGAGGGCGCTCGGGTACTGCCGCCGGTGGCGTTGGTGAACGCGCCGGACGCGCTGGTCGCGATCGCGACGACCGCCGGCCATCTGTTGGTCTTTCCAGCCGCAGAGCTGCCCGAGCTGACGCGCGGCAAGGGCAATAAGCTGATCGGCATCCCAAGCGCCCGCGTGAAGGCGCGCGAGGAGGTGGTCGCCGCGCTCTGCACCTTGCCGCCTGGGGTTGGCCTGAGCATCCTCAGCGGCAAGCGCCAGCTAACGCTGAAGCCGGCTGATATCGCACGTTATCAGGCCGAGCGTGGGCGCCGGGGTGCCTTGTTGCCGCGGGGCTTCCAGCGGGTTGAGGGGATGGAGGCAGGATAGAAGCGCTTCATCCCAGGAGGCGACGACCAACACACAGCCCCAGAGCGCCACCTGTGACAGCCACTGGGTGGCCCGTTGTGCTCGCTCTGTTTTCAAGAACTCGAGATCCCTCATGACCATCCATCGCGCTGAGATGCTGAAGAGACTGGCGCAGGCCATGACGCCGGTGGAGCGCGAGTATACCGATCTTGAGCTGAGCGTCTCGGGGACGCTACCCCCTGCGTTGAATGGCGTGCTCTATCGCAACGGGCCAGGACGCTTCGAGCGCGGCGGTATGCCCTATGGCCATGCCTTCGACGGTGATGGCCATGTTTGTCGCTTCGACTTCGCGCATGGGCGCGTGCGCTACACCAATCACTTCGTTCGCACTCAGGCTTTTTGTGCAGAGGAGGCCGCCGGACACATGCTCTGGCGTGGCTTCGGCACGCAGAAGCCCGGCGGACTCTGGTCGAACGGTCTCCGGCTGCGCTTCAAGAACGCCGCCAATACCAACGTGATCTGGCATGGCCAGCGGCTGCTGGCGCTATGGGAAGGTGGCGCGCCGCATCGCCTGGACCCGGTGACGCTGACCACCCAGGGCGAAGAGGATTTTGCCGGCCAGCTCCGCAATCGGTTCGATCCGCTCTCACGCTGGAGTTCGCCGCTGCTGCCGTTCTCGGCGCATCCGCAGCTCGATGCGGAGACCGGTGAGTTGATCAACTTCGGGCTGGTGCTCGGGCATCCGAGCCGGCTGCTGTTGTATCGGGTCGATGCCCAAGGGGTGATGGCGACCCCCGAGGTCCATCAGCTCGATCGCTTCAGCTTCGTGCACGATATCGCCGTCACCGCGCGCTGGATCTGTGTGTTACTGCCGTTTGCCGACTTCGACATCCCGCGCGCCTTGCTTGGGCTCAAGAGCCCGGCGGCGTCATTGAAGCTGAAGACGGATCAGCCAATGCAGGCGCTGTTGATCCCGCGTATGGGCGGGCCCGCGCAGCTGATCGATGCGGTGCCGGGCTTCATCTTCCACATCGCCACAGCCAGTGATCGCGACGACGGCGGTCTCGATCTGCGGGTGATCCGTTATCCGAGCTTTCCGGCCCTGGGGGATGTCGAAGGCTTTTTTCTTGAGGTCGAGCAGAGCGATGGGCTGCCGCGACTAGAACGTCTTCAGATCGATCCCGCAGCCAATCGTTGCTCGCTCAGTCCCTGCACTGAAGAGGTCGGATTCGAGCTGCCATCCGTCAACCCGGGCCGACTCGGCGCCGAGCGGCGGCAGATCTATGGCATCGGCACGCCAGTCGGTCGCCGGCTCCCGTTCTTCAGCGCGATTCAACGCTTCGATACGTGGTCTGGTGAGCTGATCCAGCAGGATCTTGGCGTTGACCTACCAGGGGAGCCAATCCCAACCGCGACGCACCCGGATCAGGAGGATTGGCTACTGAGCCTGGTCTATCGCGGCGCCGAGCGGCGCTCCGATCTGCTGGTGTTGCGCGCTGCGGATCTGGCGATCCAAGCGACGATCGAGCTACCTCATGCCATCCCGCCTGGATTTCATGGTTGTTGGGTTCCCGCAGACTCTCTACTTGAGAAGGTCGATGAGTAGATCGGCGGCCTCTGCGACCCCGGTCGGCGCAACGGGCTCGGCGATGCCCTCAGCAAGCAGCTCAGCCAGCGGCTCGCGAATCTGGCCGGCAGCGAAGTCGCTCGCGCTGATCTCGCGCATCGGCACCTGAGCGGCCAGCCAGTCGACCAGCCAACGGCTCTCGGGCCAGTCCTTGCGCTCGACCGACAGCACCGGGATGCCGTTGCAGGCGGCCTCGGCGAAGGTTCCGTAACCAGGCTTGGTGATCAGTGCATCACAGCTCGCGAGCACCTCAAGGACAGTGCCGCCTTCGGCATCGATCAGGGTCAGGTCATCGCGTCCACGCCCAGCGTCGGCATCCGGGCTCAGCAGGTGCACGCCATCCATCAGTCGCGGAGCGCCGCCGAGCTGCAAGCAGCCGGTACCACATCCGGGAGCCGACGCTTCAGTTCGGTGACGACCGGCGCGACCTGTGCGAGATGGCCGTAGCCATGGGCGGTCACGGCGACGAAGAGGTGGGGCACGTCAGGCCTCGAGATGGATCGCCAGCCAGGTGCAGCCTGGCTCGGCTGAGGTCTGCAACACGCGATGCGGGGTGTGAGCCGGGATGAAGAGATAATCGCCGCTGGTCAGCGCGAGCGTCTCACCCGCGATCTCAAGTCGCGCTTCACCGCTCAGCAGCAGAACCCACTCGTCGTGGGCCTGATCGTAGAGGACTGGCTCAGGCTCGCCGCTGCTGATGATGCGCTCGATGCGCAGGTTTCGACAACGCAGCAGCTCTTCGAAGACCTCGCCTGTTGCTGGCGATGGCTGGTCAGCGAACAGGTTACCGCGTTGGATCAGACCAGGAATTAGGAAGCCAGCGCCTTGACGCGGGCATTCAGCCGGGACTTGTGACGCGCGGCCTTGTGGGCATGGATCAGCCCCTTGCCGGCGGCACGATCGATGACCGGTACGGCCTGCTTGTAGGCATCTGCGGCAGTGGCGTGATCGCCAGCGGCGGCAGCCTTCAGAACCTTCTTCATCGCGGTACGCAAGGTACTGCGCTGCGCGGCATTGCGTTGGCGATGGTTTTCCGCCTGACGGGCGCGCTTGCGTGCTTGTGCGGTGTTGGCCAAGAGTGATCTCCTAAGCTTGGCGGATCAAATGTTCGGTGGCGCTCAAACGCCTAGCCGGCTATTTTCGCCCGCAACAGCCTCCGTTGTCAATACCGAGTGTCGATCCCGAGCGATCCCCTATAATCGCGCCTCTTTGGCTCAAGCATCGCGCATCTGCGCGCCCTCAGAGGCAACACCCCATGGCATCGCTGGCCGCATCCATTGCCAAGGTCGGCAGCAACACCCTGCTCTCGCGCATCCTTGGCTTCGTGCGGGATCTCATCGTCGCGCGTCTGTTTGGTGCCGATGCGGGCACCGATGCCTTCTTCGTCGCCTTTAAGATCCCGAATTTCATGCGCCGGCTGTTCGCCGAGGGCGCCTTCTCGATGGCCTTCGTGCCGGTGCTCAATGAGTACAAGACGCAACGCGGCTTCCCGGCCCTGAAACGCTTCGTTGACGATGTCGCCGGCACCCTCGGCGCCATCCTGTTCGTGATTACCGCGCTCGGGGTACTGGGCGCTCCGATCCTGGTGCTGATCTTCGCACCCGGCTTTGCCGACGACCCGGATAAGCAGTTGCTGGCCGGCGACATGCTGCGGCTGACCTTCCCTTATCTACTGTTCATCTCGCTGACCGCGCTCGCCGGCGGCATTCTCAATACCTATGATCGCTTCGGCGTGCCGGCTTTCACGCCGGTGCTGCTCAACCTCTCGCTGATCGGCTGCGCGCTCTGGCTGGCGCCGCAGATGGAACGGCCGATCATGGCGCTGGCCTGGGGGGTACTCCTCGCCGGCATTGTCCAACTGCTGTTCCAGCTACCCTTTCTGCATCAGCTGCAACTGTTGCCCAGACTGCGGTTCAGCCCGCGCGATGAGGGCGTACGGCGAATCGTGCGGCTGATGATCCCGGCGCTGTTCGGCGTCTCGGTCACCCAGATCAGCCTGCTCATCGATACCCTGCTCGCCTCCTTTCTGGCTACCGGCAGCATCTCCTGGCTCTATTATTCCGATCGGCTGATGGAGTTTCCGCTCGGCATCCTCGGGGTTGCGCTTGGCACCGTGATCCTGCCCAAGCTCTCACGCCAGCATGCTGCGGAGTCACCCGAGGCCTTTTCGCTGACGCTGGACTGGGCCTTGCGCTGGGTGCTGCTGCTCGGGCTGCCGGCGGCGGTGGGGCTTTTTGTGCTCTCCGGGCCGATGATCGCGACCCTGTTTTATTCCGGCGAATTCACCGCCTATGATGTGCTCATGGCCGAGCGCAGCCTGATGGCGTACTCGCTCGGGCTGATGGCATTTCTCGGCGTCAAGGTGCTCGCGCCGGGGTTCTACAGCCGCCAAGACATGAAGACGCCGGTGAAGATCGCTGTGGTCGCGATGCTGACCAACATCAGCTTCAATCTGCTCCTGATGTTCCCGCTCGGCCATGCCGGCCTGGCGCTGGCGACCATCATCGCCGCCAGCGTCAACGCGCTGCTGTTGTTGATCGGGCTGCTGAAGCAGGGTATCTATCGCCCCTTGCCGGGCTGGTGGCTGCTGCTCGCCCAGGGTCTGATCGCCAGCTTCGCGATGGGACTCGCGCTCTGGTTCCTGAGCGGGCCGACGCCGTTCTGGACCGTCTGGGACTTTAGTGAACGCCTGATCCGCCTGCTCGGTCTGATCCTGATCGGCGGGCTCTGCTATCTGCTGCTTGCACTGGTGCTCGGCATCCGACCACGGCATTTGCTGCGGATGAATCCAGCAGCCTGACACGGCCGAAGTCGATTGCTGGGGGCGCTCTAAGCCAGCACCGACACCAACAGTGATGCTGAGATCGACGCACTCATTCGCCCTCGACGAGATCAGGACTTTCCGAACATTCGTTTCGCGACAGCACAGTCAACGGCGACGCGCCCTATAATCCACGGTATTCGCTCACCGAACCGACGGACTCATTGGCATGCGGCTGATTCGAGGCCTTCATAATCTGCGCAACCAGGATCGCGGCTGCGTGGCGACCATCGGTAACTTCGATGGCGTGCACCTCGGCCATCGCGCGGTCTTTCAGCGCCTGCTCGCGCAGGGCGAGGCGCTCCGGCTGCCGGCCACCGTCATTACCTTCGAGCCGCAGCCGATGGAGTTCTTCGCGCCGACGCTCGCCCCAGCCCGATTGACCCGGTTGCGCGAGAAGGTGGCGGCAATCGCCGACGACGGGATCAAACGCATCCTGCTGCTCGAGTTCGGTCCGCGACTGGCCGAGATGGCCGCGCGCGACTTCATTCAGCAAGTGCTCGTCGATGGACTCGGGGTGCACTTCCTGCTGGTCGGGGATGATTTTCGCTTCGGCCACAACCGTTCGGGCGACTATGCGTTGCTCGAGCGCGTTGGCGCTGAACTGCCGCCCGAGCAGGGCTTCGAGGTCGCCAATCTGCGCACCATCAAGCACCAGGATGAGCGCATCAGCAGCACCCGTATCCGGGAATTGCTCGCCGCCGGCGATTTCGAGCAGGCCCGACACCTGCTTGGCCGGTCATACCGCATCTGTGGTCGAGTCGGGCATGGCGACCGGCGTGGACGCACGATCGGTTTTCCGACCGCCAACATCAGCCTGCATCGGCGCGTAAGCCCGCTGCGGGGTGTCTACGCGGTGCGGGTGCATGGAGTGAGCGACGCGCCTTGGCCCGGCGTGGCGAATATCGGGCGCCGCCCCACGGTCGCCGGCACCGATGAGCGGCTCGAGGTCCACCTGTTCGATTTTGACGGTGATCTCTACGGCACCCATCTTCAGGTCGAATTCTTGTTGCGACTGCGCGATGAACAACGGTTCGACTCATTCGAGGCGCTCAAAGCACAGATCGCACGCGATGCCGAATCGGCGCACGCTTGGTTGGTCGGCGAGTGACGGCGCATCGGCCTCAGCGCAGCCGGCGCCAGTTAGCCTAGATCAGATAGCTTTGCAGACAACGGGTAGCTAGAGCCGATCCAGATAAGCCGGGCCGCCGAGATTGCGCATCTGCCGCTCGATCCAAGCGGCCTTGCGGCGCACATGCGGCGAGGGTGAGTGAACGCGGTAGATGCTCGGATTCGGCAGCACGGCGGCAAGCAGTGCAGCCTCGGGCGTGCCGAGCGTGGAGACGGGCCGATCGAAGAAGCGCCAGCTCGCGGCCCCGACACCATAGGTCTTCGGGCCGAACTGAGCGATGTTCAGATAGACCTCGAGGATGCGCTGCTTGGGCCAGAGCAGCTCGATCAGCACGGTCAGCGGAGCCTCCAGTGCCTTGCGCAGCCAGTCGCTGCCGGGCCAGAGGAAGAGATTCTTCGCGGTCTGTTGCGAGAGCGTGCTGGCACCGCGCAGCGAGCCGCCGTTGCGCCATCCCTCAAGCGCCTTGTTCAGTTCCACCAGATCGAAGCCGGCATGGGTGGGAAAGCGTTGGTCCTCGGCGGCAATCACTGCGAGCTTGACCTCGGGCGGGATCAGATCGGCCGCGACCCATTCGTGGTAGAGCCGCTGAGCGCCGTTCCTGTCGTCTGAACCAGCCGTCAGCCAGTGGCGGACCATGAACGCCGAGGTGGGCGGATCAACCCAGCGGAAGAGCAAGATCAGCGCGGCTGTCAAGATCAGCAGCAGCGCAACCGCTACCGCATGCCATTTGAGCAAACGCAAAAGGAGTCGCATGCACGCTCAGCTCTGTCTGCCGCGCAGAATCATAGTTAACCAGGCGCGGATGAGGTTCCTCAACCCTTGCGGATCGAGCACGTCGTCGCAGAATTGGTTTGGGATGAAGCCGGCCAAACAAAAAAACGGGGCCCGAAGGCCCCGTCCTTAACACAGATTACTGATCGAGATCAGAACTTGTGGATCATGCCAGCGGAGAAGCCACTCCACTCAGTGCCGGGGGCGTCTGGGGAGCCGCTCAGATCATCGTCGACCTGGGTGTAAAGCACGTAGGCCTGGGTGCGCTTGCTGAAGTTGTGATCAAAGCCGATTGCCCAGGTATAGCGATCGCCCTTGAGATCGCTCTCCAGGTTATTCAGCGAAATAACATCGCGAGTCCGACCGAGTACCTCGGCGTCGCCACGATCGACCGAACCGTACATGGCTTTGACGGTGTTGTTACCAAAGGCGTAAGCGGCTTGGACCTGCCACAGGTCTTGCTTCTCGAACATGCTAGCGCTACCAACATTGACGGTGCCGTCAGAGGCGACGGTCGTCACAGGTGTGCGCATCTGACCACCGGGCAGGTTCTCCTGCCGCTCCCAGAGTCCGGTCAGGGTGAAGCCGTTGAAGTCCAGAAGGCCAAGACCGATACGCCACTTATCGTACGAGCTTCCGATGTAGTTGCAGCTCAGCGTCGGCGTGCCATCGGCTTCGATGCATGCAGACTTGCCAGCCAGGCTGGTCGTCTCGTTCATGAACATGTCCTTGTCCAGCGACTCGTAGGCGAGCGATCCGTAGAAGGGACCGTTGTTGTAGATACCAGCCAGCGACCAGGCGCCTGCCAGCGAATCCGAGTTGATGTTCGTGCCATAACCGGCAGTCGCACCGCCGCCAGCGACCACGGCACCCATGAACGAGAAGCCAGAGAAGCTCGGCGAGATGTAAGCGATGACGTTATCAGCACGGATGTCGTCGAAACCAACGGTGCCGTTGTAGTCAGCCATGGTGTCGCTAAACAGATCCAGCTTGCCAGTGGAGATCTTCAGCGGGGTGTCGTGACGACCGACCAACGCGGTACCCCAGTCGCCAGCCAGGCCGACGAAGCTATTACGCATGCTGATGCCGCCGTTGCCGCCGCTAGGAATATTATTGTCGGCGGCACTGAAGTTCACGCCAAGCTCGACCTGGTAGATCGCCTTCAGGCCGTTACCCAGATCCTCGGAGCCCTTGACGCCGAGGCGGTTTGCACGGCTAACGCCGGGCATATAGCCACCTCTACCCGAAATCCCCCAGCCCTCGAAGTCTTTGCCTCCAGCGGTGAGGGGGTTACCGTTTTCATCGAGATAAATTGCGTCGGAGGGAACTCCGTCCGGATCGACATAATTGGTGCCAATCGCATCACTGACGTCGGCATAGTCGATCGACATGTGCAACTTGCCGTACAGGGTGGCCTCGGCCATCGCGGCGGCCGGGGCGGCCATCGCGGCGGCGACGGCCAGGGTGAGAAGCTTCTTCTGCATCTTGATCTCCGCTGTGTTGTGAAAAAGACGAAAGATTGCACTAACCTTCCGCAATCGTGCCTTGCAGCGGAAATAGTAGACTAGGCCGGGATAGCTCGCAACAGTTTTTTAGAAAAAAGAGACAACTGGTGATTTCGTTGCGACATCGCAACAACCTTGTGAAAGTGCAGGACAAGGCACCTAGGGGTCTCAATAATTTCAAATGAAAAACATAGTGTTACCGATTACGAACCTGCTGTCTCCCCGGCGTATCGACAACCCAGAAAGGGCGAGGTAGCGCCTTGAGCGTGGCGATCATTGCACAGTCAGCAGCGATTTGCGCGCGCTTTCACCGCCGATAACAGCGGTGAGTATCGTCCAAGAAAGTCGGTTGCAACAGCGCCTAATTGTTCTGGATCACAATCCGCGGGAACTTGGCTGCGTAGTCCTTCGCCTGCAGCGAGAGCTTGGCGGCGGTCTTACGGGCGATCTCGCGGTAGAGTTCGCTGATGCGCGAGTCCGGGTCAGCGACCACGGTCGGCTTGCCGCCATCGGTCTCTTCACGGATCTGGATATCGAGCGGAAGTGAGCCGAGCATATCGACGCCGTACTGCTGTGACATGTTTTCGCCGCCGCCCTTGCCGAAGATGTGCTCCTCGTGACCGCACTTGGAGCAGATGTGGATGCTCATGTTCTCGACGATGCCGAGCACCGGCACCTCGACCTTCTGGAACATCTTCAGGCCCTTGCGCGCGTCGAGCAGGGCGATGTCCTGCGGCGTGGTAACGATGACCGCGCCCGAGACTGGCACCTTTTGCGCCAGCGTCAGCTGGGTATCACCAGTGCCCGGCGGCAGGTCGATGACCAGATAATCGAGATCGGACCAGTTGGTGTCGTTCAGCAGCTGCTCCAGCGCCTGGGTGACCATCGGCCCGCGCCAGATCATCGGCGTCTCTTCCTCGATCAGGAAACCGATCGACATGGTCTGCAGGCCGTGGCTGATCATCGGCTCCAGGGTTTTGCCATCCTTGGATTCCGGCTTGCCGGAGACGCCGAGCATACGCGGCTGGGACGGACCATAGATGTCGGCGTCCAGGATGCCAACCTTGGCACCCTCGGCCGCTAGTGCCAGCGCCAGATTGACCGCCGTGGTCGACTTGCCGACACCGCCCTTACCCGAGGCCACGGCGATGATGTTCTTAACGCTATCGATCGGCTTGAGCGACTTCTGCACCGAGTGCGCCTTGACCTGCCAGCCGACATCGACCTGCGCCATGCTGACGCCCTCGATGCCTTCGACCTGCGCCTTCACCGCATCGGCAATCACCTGCTGGATGCCGTTGGCCGGGAAGCCGAGCAGGACCTGGACCTTGACCTGATCGCCCTCGACCTCGATACCCTTGATACAGTTGGCGGAGACTAAATCTCGGCCGAGATGCGGCTCGGTGTAGCCTTTGAGGGCGGCTTCGACAGTCTCTTTGGTCACTTCGGTCATGGGAAACTCCGTTGTCTGTAAGATGCGAGCGCCTGGCTTCGACGGCGAATGCTGACGAACCGACCCCGTCGCTGGCATTCCAACTGGTATCAGCAAGCGCTAATTCAAGCCTGCTTGGCGATCTGCTCAGCGCTCCTTGATACACTGGGCACGCGTCGCCTCAGGCCAAGCCTTAAAACAGTTTAGTGGCCTTGACAGGCCTCGTGCAGTGCAATAAACCCCAACCCCAGAGCCCTCTGCAATGCGTCAACCCCGCGACATCCTGGTCACCAGCGCACTCCCCTACGCCAACGGCCCGATCCACATCGGCCATCTGGTGGAGTACATCCAGACCGACATCTGGGCGCGCTTCCAGAAGATGCGCGGCGAGCATTGCTGGTACGTCTGCGCCGACGACGCGCACGGTACGCCGATCATGCTCAAGGCGCGCCAAGAGGGCATCACGCCCGAGGCGCTGATCGCCCGCGTCGCCGAGGAGCACCGCGCTGATTTCGACGGCTTCCGGGTCGGCTTCGACAATTACCACTCGACCCATTCCGACGAGAACCGCCACTACGCAAGCCTGATCTACGCGCGCAACCGCGACGGCGGACACATCGCCAAGCGCAGTATCGAGCAGGCCTATGATCCGGTCGAGCAGATGTTCCTGCCCGACCGTTTCATCAAAGGCGAGTGCCCGAAATGCGGCGCTGCGGATCAGTACGGTGACAACTGCGAGGCCTGTGGCGCCAGCTACTCACCGGCCGAGCTGAAGAACCCACGCTCGGCGGTCTCCGGTGCCGTGCCCGAGCAGCGCACCTCCGAGCACTATTTCTTTCGGCTCGCCGATTTCGAGCCGATGCTCAAGGCCTGGACCCGAGGCGGGGGCCTGCAGGGACAGGTCGCCAACAAGCTGGATGAATGGTTCGATGCCGGCTTGCAAGAGTGGGACATCTCGCGCGATGAGCCCTACTTCGGCTTCGAGATCCCGGACCACCCCGGCAAGTTCTTCTACGTCTGGCTCGATGCGCCGATCGGCTATATGGCCAGCTTCCAGAACCTCTGCGACAGCGCCAAAGGCCAGGCCGCAGGGCTCGACTTCGATCACTTCTGGGCGCCCGAGAGTCCCGCCGAGGTCTATCACTTCATCGGCAAGGACATCATCTATTTCCATGCGCTGTTTTGGCCCGCGATGCTGCATGGCGCGGGCTTTCGCACCCCAACCGCAGTCTTCGCGCACGGCTTCCTGACCGTCGATGGCCAGAAGATGTCCAAATCGCGCGGCACCTTCATCAAGGCGCGCACCTATCTGGATCACCTCAACCCCGAGTATCTGCGCTATTACTTCGCCGCCAAGCTCGGCGCTGGCGTCGACGACATCGACCTAAGTCTTGATGACTTCCAGGCGCGGGTGAACTCGGATCTGGTCGGCAAGGTGGTCAACATCGCCAGCCGCACCGCCGGCTTCATCGGCAAGCGCTTCGACGGCCGACTCGCCGCCGAGCTGCCGGATTCCGCGCTGTTCGAGACCTTCGTCGCCGCTAATGCGGTCATCGCCGAGGCCTTTGAGGCGCGCGAGTACAGCCGCGCGGTGCGCGAGATCATGAACCTTGCTGATCGCGCCAATCAGTACATCGACGAGCAGGCGCCCTGGGTGGTCGCCAAACAGGACGGGCGCGAGGCCGAGCTGCAGGGCATCTGCACCCAGGGGCTGAATCTGTTCCGACTGCTGATCGGCTGGCTCAAGCCGATCCTGCCCGGCACTGCCGAGGCCGCCGAGCAGTTCCTGCAGATCGAGCCGCTGAGCTGGGATCAGCTCGAACAGCCGCTGCTGGATCATGAAATCGCCACATTCAAGCCGCTGATGACCCGCATCGAGCCAAAACAGATCGCGGCCATGCTCGAGGCGTCGAAAGAGGACCTGAGCGCCTCGGCAGGCTAAGCCGAAGTCAGGGTTGCCAATGCCCAACAGCTGCACAATCTTTGGTCAAGTCCTAGACAATCCATCCCTAGGACGCTCGCCAAGCCTTTACGACCTGGACAAGCTCAATCATGTTTGACATTCATATCTATGCCGTTGGACTTGCCGTTGTGCTGTCGATTGCCGTCACCGCCTGGCTGGTCAGCATCCCGAAGCAGAATGTCAGCTTCGTCGACAGCCTCTGGTCCCTGTTCTTCCTGGTGCTTGCGCTGGTCTACATCACCTGGGCGCCGACCTTAGAGGCGCGCGCGTACATCCTGCTGTTCGTGGTCACGGTCTGGGCCACCCGGCTCTCGGTGTTCATCACGCTGCGCAATCGCGGCCAGCCCGAGGACCGACGCTATCAGGCCATCCGCGCCGAGAACGAGCCCGGGTTCTGGTACAAGAGCCTCTATCTCGTCTTCGGCCTGCAGGCGGTCTTGGCCTGGATCATCTCGCTGCCGTTGTTGGGTGGCATCCTGAGCGCGGCGCCGCTCGGCTGGCTCGACTATGCGGCGGTGCTGCTGTGGCTGATCGGTTTCGGCTTCGAGGCCATCGGCGATCAACAGCTCGCCGCCTTCAAGGCTGACCCGGCGAACAAGGGACAGGTGCTCGATCGCGGGCTCTGGCGCTACACCCGGCACCCGAATTACTTCGGCGAGGCCTGCATCTGGTGGGGCTTCTACCTGTTCGCGCTCTCGGCTGGCGCCTGGTGGAGCATCATCGGCCCGATCCTGGTCACCATCCTGCTACTGCGCGTCTCCGGGGTGAGCCTGCTCGAGAAAGACATCGGCGAGCGCCGGCCGGCCTATCGTGACTATATCCAGCGCACCAATGCCTTCTTTCCCGGCCCACCGCGCGCATCGACCGGAAACGACTCGCCCCAAGCCCCTGATGGCGAGTCGCGGCTCTAGCATGTTGCGGCTCTGGTATAACGATGACCTCGGCTGGTGCGGCTTGTTAACGCGACCGGCAAGGCCGACACTGAATCTAGTGGAGACTCTGATGCAGCGATTCCAACCAACACGGCGGTTGCTGCTCGCGGCCGGCATCCTTAGTCTGCTCAGCGGCTGTACCGAAACCGGAGGTGAACCGATGAAGACCGTCGATCATGTCGACCTAGAACGATTCATGGGCGACTGGTACGTGGTCGCGAACATCCCGACCTTTGTCGAGAAGGGCGCCCATAATGCCGTCGAGTCCTACGCCCTGAATCCGGATGGGACTATCGCCACCACCTTCACCTTCAACAAGGATGCGTTCGACGGCCCCCAGAAGGTCCACCATCCGAAGGGCTTCGTGCTGGATACGACGACCAATGCCCAGTGGGGGATGCAGTTCATCTGGCCGATCAAGGCCGACTTTCGCATCATCTCTCTCGATGATGACTATCAGAACACGGTCATTGGGCGCTCCAAACGTGACTATGTCTGGGTGATGTCGAGAACACCTGACTTCAGCGACGCAGAATTCGAGGAGATGAAGGCCTTCATCGAGAGCGTCGGCTATGATCCCAGCGAGCTGCAACGGGTGCCGCAGCAAGACGCTTGAATGAGGTCAGCACTCAGTTTTGCTGCGAGAGTTGCTACAATCGCGCTCCTGTCACGTCACTCGCTCCCGGAACCCGACGGACCCCCAACTCGCTTGACTGCTCCCCGCGCATTGTTGGATGACCAAAAGCCGCTAGCCTCGCGCTGGCTGCGGCTTTCGGTCGGCCTTGGCCTCGGCAACGGGGTGCTGCTGATCCTCCAGGCCTGGTTGCTCGCCCAGGTGATCGATGCCGTGGTCTTCAGCAAGACCACACTGGCCGATGTCAGCCACTGGCTCTGGCTCCTGCTCGACCTGTTCGTGATCCGTGCGGTCATTGCCTGGGCCTCGGAGCAGACCGCCTTCCGCGCTGCGGCACAGGTCAAGATCAGCCTGCGCGATCGGCTCTATCGCCATATCCAGGCCGCCGGTCCGGCTTGGATGGCCGGACAGCGCAGCGGCGCCATCGCCGAGGATCTCACGCGCGGCATCGAGGCCGTGGAGGCCTATTACTCACGCTATCTGCCAGCGATGTCGCTGACCGCGCTGATCCCGCTCGCGATCCTGATCGTGGTGCTGCCGCTGGATTGGCTCTCGGCGCTGATCATGCTGGTGACCGCGCCGCTGATCCCGATCTTCATGATCCTGATCGGCAGTGGCGTCGAGCGCCTGAACCAGCAGCTCTGGAAAGACCTAGCGCGGATGGGGGCGCATTTTCTTGACGTCATCCAGGGCATGACGACGCTGAAGCTGTTCAACGCCAGCCGGCGCGAGGCCGAGGTGATCGCGCGCATCTCCGATGACTATCGCGCCAGCACCATGCGCGTGCTGCGTGTCGCCTTCCTGACCTCGGCGGTGCTCGAGCTGTTCTCGACCCTGGGGATTGCGATCATCGCGGTCTTCATCGGCTTCCGGCTCTATCAGCTGGACCTGCCGATCCCGGATCTGATCGCGCCACCCGAGATCAGCTTCGTCACCGGTTTCTTCATCCTACTGCTGGCGCCCGAGTTCTATGCGCCGCTGCGCAATCTCGGCACCCATTATCATGGCCGCATGGAGGCGATCGCCGCCGCCGAGCGCCTGGTCGCGGTGATGGATACCGAACTGCCAGCGCCGCCGAGGCAGGTCGCAAGCCTGAGCGCGGATAGCCCGCTGCAGATCCGTTTCGAGGAGGTCTGGTTCAGCTATGAGCCGGGGCGACCGGCACTCGCTGGCGCCCAGTTCGAGATCAACCCCGGCGAGCGCATCGCGCTGGTCGGTCCGAGTGGCGCCGGCAAGACCACGGTGGCGAGCCTCCTGCTCGGCTTCATCCGACCCGAGGCGGGTCGCATCAGCGTTGATGGTCAGGATCTCAACGCGCTGGCGATCGACGACTGGCGCCGGCGCCTGGCCTGGCTGCCGCAGCAGCCGCGGCTGTTCCAAGGGACCATCGCCGACAACATCCGGCTCGGCCTGCCCGATGCGACCCTTGATGAAGTCCGCCAAGCCGCCGAGCGCGCGCAGGCCACCGAGTTCATCGAGCGCCTGCCACTCGGCTACGACAGCCCGGTCGGCGAGCGCGGTGCCGGGCTCTCGGGCGGTCAGATCCAGCGCGTCGCCCTCGCGCGCGCCTTTTTGCGCGATGCACGGCTGGTGATCTTGGACGAAGCGACCGCAAGCCTGGATCCGGCCAGCGAGGCCCTGGTGCAGCGCGCGGTCGATCAGCTCGCCGAGGGGCGCTCGATGCTGGTGATCGCGCATCGGCTGAGCACGGTGCGCAACGCCGACCGCATCCTTGTCATCGATGGCGGGCGCATCGTTGAATCCGGCGCCCATGCCGAGCTGATCGAGCGCGATGGGCCCTATCGGCGCATGGTGAGACTGCTGGAGCCGGGAGACGCGCATGCCTGAGCTGACTCGGCTCTGGCGCCTGTTCCGGCCTTATCGGGGCTGGATGCTCGGCGGCTTCGCGGTGTCGCTGATCACGCTGCTGGCCAATGTGACGCTGATGGCGATCTCGGGCTGGTTCATCACCGCGATGGCAGTCGCTGGCGCGACCGGGGTGGCGATGAACTATTTCACGCCGGCGGCCATCATCCGCAGCAGCGCCATCGGCCGCACCGCTGGGCGCTATTTCGAGCGCCTGATCACGCACGAGGCCACGCTGCGCCAACTCGCCGGGCTGCGGGTCTGGTTCTATCGGCATCTAGAGCCGCTCGCCCCCGCCCGGCTGATGGAGTACCACAGCGCCGATCTGCTGACCCGCATCCGCGCCGACATCGACGCCCTCGATAACCTCTATGTGCGCGTGCTGGTGCCGGTCCTGGTCGCGATCACCGCTGGGCTCGCGTTCTTTGTCTTCACGGCGCTCTTCGATCTGGGGCTCGCGCTGCTGTTGCTGGATATGTTGCTCATCGCCGGCGTGGTGCTGCCGGCGCTGGGTCATTGGCTCGGCAAGCAGCCGGGCCGGCGTATCGTCGAGATCCAGGCCGAGCTGCGCCAGGCCGGCATCGACGGCACCCAGGGTCTGTCTGAGCTGCTGATCTATGGCGCCGCCGACAGCCACGCCCGGCATCTGGATGCGCTCAGCCGGGCGTTGGTCGCCGAGCAGGCGCGCATGAGCCAGCTCACCGGCATCGCCCAGGCCGCGACTGGCCTCACCGCCAATCTGACCCTCTGGGGCATGCTCTGGTTCGGTATCCCGCTGGTGCACGATGGCAGCCTGGCGCCGCCGGAGCTGGCGATGCTGGCACTGTTCTCGCTGGCGACCTTCGAGGCCGTCGCGCCCTTGCCGATGGCCTTCCAGCAGCTCGAGTCGACGCTGACCGCAGCGCGCCGATTGTTCGCGATCGTCGATACCGAGCCGGCGGTACCCGAGCCGACTGGTCCCGCGCCGCAGCCACGCGATCACGGGCTGTCGATTGAAGGGCTGCGCTTCCGCTATCCCAGCACAGGTGCGGGCTCTGGCTCCGGCGGCTCAGACAGCCCTGATCCTGGCATGAACTCTGGTATGGGCTCTGGCTCCAGCGATACGGGCTCCGGCGGCTCAAGCTTGGGCTCGGCCACCAAGCGACCGCCAATACTCGATGGCATTGATCTTGAGCTACCGCCGGGCCGGCGGATGGCGATCGTCGGCGCCACCGGCTCCGGCAAGACCACGCTGTTCAATCTACTGCTGCGCTTCTGGGCACCGGAGGCCGGTTCGATCCGGCTCGGCGGCGAGCCGCTGGAGGCGTTTTCGGGTGAGGATCTACGCAGCCGCATCGCCCTGCTCTCGCAACACACGCATCTGTTCGATACCAGCATCCGCGAAAACCTGTTGATCGCCGCTCCCGATGCGCCGCAGGGCCTGCTCGAGCAGGCCTGTGCGACGGCCCAGATCCACGACTTCATCGCCGATCTGCCCGAGGGTTATGACACCTGGGTCGGCGAGACCGGGGTGCGGCTCTCCGGCGGCCAGGCACGCCGCATCGCCATTGCCCGCGCGTTGCTGCGCGATGCGCCAATCTTGCTGCTGGACGAGCCGACCGAGGGCCTGGATGCGGTCACCGAGCGCGCGCTGATGGATGCCGTGCAACGGCTGATGGCCGGGCGCACGGTGCTGCTGATCACCCACAAGCCAGTCGCGCTGGCGCAGATGGACGAGATCCTAGTCCTCGATCAGGGCCGCGTCATCGAGCGCGGCACCCACGCCGAATTGCTCAAGGCCCCGATCTACCCGCGCCTGCTTGGATTGGATCTCGACGTCTGAGCCTGAGTGGCACCCGCCGCTGTCCAAATGCGGCGGGCCGCCTTCAGCCAAGCTGCTCCTTCAGCAGCGCTAGGATCTGCTCGGCGGTCGCCGAGGTATCGCGCTGGCCGGCTTCGTTGTACACCTTCACCCGACTCTCTTGGCCATCGCCCTCGACGCGAATCTGATAGGTCTTGGCGCCATCCGGGCCATCGCCTCCTTTCCAGAACGCCATCCTCGACAGCATCCCCTTCTTCTCGCGCTTGCCTGGATCATCGTAGCGGACGAAGAACACGCCGGCGCTGCGATCGCGGTCCTCGACCGCAAACCCGGTGCGATCGAGCGCGAGTCCGGTCCGCCTCCAGGCGCGGCGGAATTCCTCCGGGATCATCAGCTCGCTGCCAGCTCCGGACGTGAGCAACCGTGCCGGCGCCGCTGGCGGCGCCGATGGTGAGGTCGCCGCCGCAGAGCCACCGCCCTGCGCCAGCATGCGCTGCGCGTTGCTGTCGGAGACACCGAGGAAGAGCATCAGCCGCCGCAGCATCTCCGCTTCTTTGCCAGGATCGGTCGGTGCTGGCTCCCAAATCGTCGTCGAGCCTTCGCCAACGGTATTGCGCACCAACCGCTCTTCCATGCCGCGATGAGTGAGATAGACTTCGGCGGTGGTGGCGCGCGGCCCGGCATCGATGCGGACGCGATA
Organism: Halochromatium sp. NSM3; assembly: GCF_059621085.1. Lineage (NCBI taxonomy): Bacteria > Pseudomonadati > Pseudomonadota > Gammaproteobacteria > Chromatiales > Chromatiaceae > Halochromatium > Halochromatium sp. NSM3. Next base: position 44,387 of record NZ_JCAQIA010000002.1, read on the forward strand.
TTGATCGCGGGTGGAGGTTGCATACAGACCACCGGCCACCTTGCGCAGCATGTTGGTGACGAAGTCCTTGCGCAGTTCAGCACGGTTCTCGAGCCAGTCGGTCTTCATGACGCCGACGGCCGGGTCTTGCTCCTCGAGCAGAATCCCCTGTTGACGCCAAAAGGCGACGACCTTGGGCCAGACCACCTGCGGCGAGGCCTCGACCTCGAGCCAACGCTGATCGCCGGAGCGCTTCAGCGTCACACCGGAGACCTCGGGCAAGACCTCACTGCTGCCGGCCATGCGCTCACGCGCCTGCTGTCCGCCGGCGTAAGAGGAAAAGGTGGCCGTGCCGCTCGCCCCCGGGATATCGAGCGCGTCATTGAAACCGGCGCCGGCAAGATCGGGCGGCAGCTCGAGATTGACCTCGGCTTCGCGCGCCTTCTTGTACTCGACGCGGCGATCTGGCAGGTATTGGTCGAGCTTCTGCGCGCTCCCACAGCCCGTCAACAGCAGGGGCGGCAGCCCCCAAGTCGTCGATAACAGGGCCGCGCTCAGCACGATGCGACCGCTGCCGGCAAGCCGGGGTAAAGGGTGAGCGGCGGCTTCATGGCCCGCGCTTGCGGAATCTCGCGTCGAGAAAGCGGCTGTTTTCATCGGAGTCCGGTCAAACCCTATCATTTGAAAGGCACGCGCTTCATAAGACGCCCGCCTCGACGAGCGCCTCACGGACCGCAGCATGCTGCGATGGCGACAGCCAGGTGAGCGGCAGTCGAATGCCGGCCGGGATCAACCCCATCTCATGGAGCGCCCATTTGACCGGTATGGGGTTGGATTCGACGAACAACCGCTGGTGGAGCGGGTCCAGCCGCGCGTTCAAGGCCCGCGCCTGCCGCGCATCGCCGGCCAACGCCGCCGCGCACAGCTGGGCCATGAGTTCGGGCGCGACATTGGTCGTCACCGAGATCACCCCGTCTCCACCCTCGAGCATCAGCTCGCAGCCGGTGGCGTCATCACCGCTGTAGATGGCGAACTCCGCGCCGGCGCCCGCGCGTAGCTCGACGACCCGCCCCAACTCGCCGGTCGCGTCCTTGATGCCGACGATGCGTGGATGCCGGGCGAGTTCGATCGCCGTTGTCGGCAGGAGATCACAGGCGGTGCGACCGGGCACGTTATAGAGGATCTGCGGGATATCGACGGCATCGGCGATCTGCGTATGATGCGCGATCAGGCCGGCTTGCGTTGGTTTGTTGTAGTAAGGCGTCACCAACAAGGCCGCGTCGGCGCCGGTATCGGCGGCACAGCGCGTCAGGCGGATGGCCTCCACGGTCGAGTTCGCACCGGTGCCGGCGATGACCGGAATGCGGCCCGCTGCGGCTGCGACGGTGCGCGCTAGCACGTCGCAGTGCTCGGCCTCGTCCAGCGTCGCCGACTCACCGGTGGTACCGACGGCGACGATGGCAGCGGTCCCGGCCTGGATGTGTCGCTCAACGAGCTGCTCAAGCGCCTCGCCGTCGACCTCGCCCTCTGCGCTCATCGGCGTCACGAGAGCGACGATGCTGCCTCTGATCATACCGTCCTACTCCCGGCAAAAAACTAGAGTGGAATGGTATCTTGGGGGATTGAACCTTTACAAGCGCCGGTCCGCGCCGGCGTGGCGGCGTTTGGCCTGACATCACCGCTTGCTGCTACACTTTAGCCCTCCCCGCCGCGAGCGCTCAGGAATTCAGAGACATGGCCACGCACAAGACTTTCCTCGTCATCTCCGCAGTCGGTGCCGACCACCCCGGCCTGGTGAACGACCTCTCGCGCAGCATCCTCGAGCATGGGTGCAATATCGAAGACAGCCGCATGACGGTACTCGGCGGCGAGTTCGCGGCCATCCTGTTGGTCGAGGGCAAATGGAACACCCTCGCGAAGGTGGAGAACGCACTGCCCGAGCTGCAGCGCTCGCTCGACCTCACCATCGTCTGCAAGCGCACCGGCGCGCGCGCCCAAGGCGAGGGCAAGCTGCCCTATGCGGTGGATGTGATCGCGATGGACCATCCCGGCATCGTCAACAACCTCGCTGGCTTCTTTGCCGAGCGACGCATCAACATCGAAGACATGGCCACCACCACCTATGCCGCCGCGCATACCGGCACGCCCATGTTCGCGGTGCACATGACCGTCGGCATCCCGGCGGACACTCACATCGCCACCCTGCGCGAGGAATTCATGGATTACTGTGATGGGCTCAACCTGGATGCCGTGCTGGAGCCGCAGAAGGCCTGATGCGCAACCTGCCGGCGACAGCCAACGCCAACCTTGAGGAGACCTTCGATGACCGTCGCAATCAACGAACCAGTGCCCGATATCACCCTGCCCGCCACGGGCGACAAACAGCTCAAGCCGAGCGATTTTCGCGGCCAGCGCCTCGTGTTGTTCTTCTACCCGAAAGCGAGCACCTCGGGCTGCACTCAGGAAGGTCTTGACTTCACCGCCGCCGCAGACGACTTTGCCGCCGCGAAGACTGCCCTCCTTGGCGCCTCGCGCGACGGCATCAAGGCGCAGGAAAACTTCAAGGCCAATCAACACTTCACCTTCGACCTCCTTTCCGATAAGGACGAGGTGCTGTGCAAGGCGTTCGACGTCATCAAGCCCAAGAAGATGTATGGCAAGGAATCGCTGGGCATCGAGCGCAGCACCTTCCTGATCGACGAGCAGGGCACGCTGATCCAGGAATGGCGCGGGGTCAAGGTACCGGGCCATGTCGACGAGGTACTTGCCGCCGTTCGTGCACTCGGCTGAGATCAGGATCGATGATCAAGCGCGACAGCGACCACTGCCTGTTCGTGCTCGACACCAATGTGTTGATGCACGACCCGACCGCCCTATTCCGCTTCCAAGAACACGATATCTACCTGCCGATGATCGTGCTCGAGGAACTCGATGCCGGTAAGAAGGGGCTGTCGGAGGTCGCACGCAACGTGCGTCAGGTGAGCCGCTTCCTCGATGAACTGATGAGCGATGCCGATCGCGACGAGATCGAGGCCGGTCTGCCCATCCATCCGCTGAGCGAATTCGGGCGCGGCTTCACCGAGGCGCCGACGGGTCGCCTGATCTTCCAGACCGAGCGTCTGAGCACGGACTTGGCCAGCGTGCTACCGGGCACCTCGGCCGACAACGATATCCTCGCGACAGCGCTGGAGCTGCAGCGGCGGGAGCAGTCGCCTGGGCGCTCAATCGTCATCGTCTCCAAGGACATCAACCTGCGGATCAAGGCTGCGGTGCTCGGGATCGCCGCCGAGGACTACTCGAACGACCAGGTTCTCGACGACGTCAACCTGCTCTATACGGGCATGGCGACCCTGCCCGGCGACTTCTGGGAGCACAATGCGAAAGCCGTCGACGCCTGGAAGGAAGAGGGACGGACCTTCTATCGGATCAGCGGCCCGGATGTCTCGGACTGGTACGTTAACGAATGTCTGAACCTCGAGGGCGACGACGCCTTCGAGGCAATCGTGCGGGAGAAGCACAGCGAGACCGAGGCGATCATCGAACTCGCCGAGGACTATCGCGTCCAGCGGCACAATGTCTGGGGCATCACCGCGCGCAACCGCGAGCAGAACTTCGCCCTGAACATGCTCATGGACCCGGACCTGGATTTCGTCACCCTGCTCGGTACCGCCGGCACCGGCAAGACTTTGCTGGCCCTGGCCGCCGGGCTGGCGCAGGTGCTCGACTGCGGGCGCTACCGCGAGATCATCATGACCCGGGTCACGGTGCCGGTCGGCGAGGACATCGGCTTCCTGCCCGGCACCGAGGAAGAAAAGATGACGCCTTGGATGGGCGCCTTGATGGATAATCTCGAGGTCCTGACCCAGACCGAAGGCGGCGACTGGGGCCGCGCCGCGACCAATGACCTGGTGCGCAACCGGATTCGCATCTCGTCGTTGAACTACATGCGCGGGCGCACCTTCCTGCACAAGTACATCATCCTCGACGAGGCGCAAAACCTGACCGCCAAACAGATGAAGACGCTGATCACGCGTGCCGGCCCCGGCACCAAGATCATCTGCCTGGGCAACATCGCGCAGATCGACACGCCCTATCTGACCGAGACCACCTCGGGGTTGACCTATGTGGTGGACCGCTTCAAGGACTGGGATCACAGCGGCCACATCACCCTGCTGCGGGGCGAGCGTTCGCGGCTCGCGGACTTCGCCTCGGGCGCCTTATAACACCACCAAAAACCTGTTCAGAGGAGTAAAACAAGACCCATGAACCAAACACTGCGTCACCTCCTGCTCGGCCTTTCCCTCATGTTTGCCGCCGGCAGCACCTTTGCCGCCGATGGCAAACTCGATGTGGTCTATCACGTCAGCGATGAAGAGAAGGTCGGGTTCGCGCTCAACAACATCCAGAATCACATCGATGGCGTGGGCGGACCCGAGAAGATCAACATCGTGCTCGTCGCGCACGGCCCAGCGGTGACACGCTTCCATGACATCGAGGCCGTGAATCGGGTGCGGGAGAACGTCGCCAAGCTGCAGGAGCAAGGCGTGACCTTCGAGGCCTGCGCCAGGACCCTAGAGTTGATGGACTTCGACCGCGATGAACTGCTCGACGGCTTCCTCATCGCTGAGCAGGGCGGCGTGACCCGCATCGCCGACTTGCAGTCGCAGGGCTATGTCTACATCCGCCCCTGAGGCGACCTCGGCGGGCGCCAAGGACGACGCCACGCTGTCTCGCATCGGCCCGGTCGCCCTCACGCCCGGCGTCACCCGTCTCAACGGTTATACCTTTCTGCTCTCGGCCTTTCTGTCGATCGGCCTGATGACCTTCATCACGTCTGGGCAAACCTACATCCTCAATGCCCATCTGGGTGTCCCCCAATCGGCCCAGGGCACCATCACCGGCGACCTGGTCTTTTTCACCGAAATCATCACCCTGCTGCTGTTCATGCCGGCTGGCATCCTGATCGATCGGGTCAGCCGGCGCGGGGTGTTCGCCGTCGGCTTCCTGATGCTCGGCGCCACCTACGTCCTCTATCCACTCGCCACTGGGGTGGAGTGGCTGTTCGCCTCGCGGGTGCTCTATGGGATCGGCGTGGTGGCCGTGGCGGGGGCGCTCTCGACGGTGCTGGTCGACTATCCCCTCGAGCGCTGCCGGGGCAAGCTCGTGGCCATGGTCGGGGTGCTGAGCGGCCTCGGCGTGGTGGTGATGAACCAGGGTTTCGGCTCGCTGCCGGAAATCCTCACACTTCGCGGATTCGGGCCCGTGGAAGCCGGTCTGCTGACCCATCTGGGGGTAGCCGGCCTTTGCGTCCTCGGCGCCCTGGTGGTCCGCTTCGGGCTGCGCGGCGGGGTGCCGGTGCATCGCGAGGAGCGCCCGTCGGTGCGCGCTCTGTTCCTGAGCGGCTTCGCTCAGGCCCGCAACCCGCGCGTTCTGCTCGCCTACGGCGCCGCCTTCATCGCCCGTGGCGATCAATCAGTTAACGCCGCCTTCCTGATCCTCTGGGGCACGCTCGCCGGACGCGCCGCCGGCATGACCGATGCCGAGGCGGTGATGAACGGCACCCTCATCTTCGTCATCGCGCAGATCTCGGCGCTGGCCTGGGCACCGGTGATGGGGCCGATCCTCGACCGCATGGACCGGGTCACCGGGCTCGCCATCTGCATGGTGCTGGCGGCCATCGGCAATCTCGCCCTGATCCTGCTCGCCGATCCCTATGGCGATTATCGGTTGATCTTCTTCATCCTTCAGGGCATCGGCCAGATCAGCGTCTTCCTCGCCGCCCAATCGCTGATCGGCCAGGAGGCGCCCAAGAACCAGCGCGGGTCTGTGCTCAGCGCCTTCAATATCTCTGGCGCCTTCGGCATCCTGATCATCACCGCGATCGGCGGGCGCCTCTTCGATAGCGTCGATCCGCGCGCGCCCTTCGTCGTCGTCGGCGCGGTCAATCTCCTGCTCTTCTTCGCGAGCCTTTATGTGCGTCTGCGCACACCACGACCCCGACTTTAGGGTGCGGGGTCACCGAGCCGAGAGCGGATCGCAAAATCGTAGCTGAGATAACCGTGATCGAGTTCTGTTGCCGGGGCCTTGCCTCGACAATACGCCAGCACCCGCTCGGCCTGGCAGTAGAAAAAGCGCGCATCATGGGCGAAATGGCGCTTACCCTCCGCAGAAAGCAGATTGAAGGCCACGGCCTGGGTCGCGGTCTGATACATCTGCTCGAGCATCGCGAACACGAAGTCGTAATGATCTGGATACTGCTCGTTGACCAGATTCAGCGCCCCCGAGGAGAGCACGACATCGTAGTGTCCGCCCTGCGGCCCTCGTTGGAGAAAGTCGCCGGTGATGAAGGTGGCCTCGGGATAACGGGCGGCAGCATGGGCGGTGAACTCGGGCATGATATCGAGCCCCGTGTAGTGAACCTCGCGATAACCGGCCTCGAGCAGATACCCATACAGGTCAGCGAATCCGCAGCCGACGTCGAGCAGCGAAAACGCCGTATCCCGCGTTGTCGGCAACACCGGCAGCAGCGCCGCGAAGCGGGCCTGCTGAGTCGATACGGACGAAAACGACAACGCGCGGCAAGAGGTGCCATGGCGCTGCAATAACCCGGCGTAGAACTGCTTCGTCGCCTCGGACATACGGAACACACCTCCCAAAAGGCCGCTGGCAACAGCGACGGCTTTCACGCCTGGAATGGACAAACAAAAAGGGCTCAAGCGAATGCTTGAGCCCTTTTTTGATTGGGGTGGACGATGGGGATCGAACCCACGACCGCAGGAGCCACAATCCTGTGCTCTACCAACTGAGCTACGTCCACCATCGAAACGACGCTGACTCACTGAACGTCAAACAATCCGCGCGCATTGGCGCGCCCGGCAGGACTCGAACCTGCGACCAACGGCTTAGAAGGCCGTTGCTCTATCCAGCTGAGCTACGGGCGCTCATTCCACCGCCGTATTGGTCGGGGTAGAGGGATTCGAACCCCCGACATCCTGCTCCCAAAGCAGGCGCGCTACCAGACTGCGCTATACCCCGAGCTGTGCTGCTTTCTTGCTTACCAGCCATACAGGGTCGCCTGGTAAGCCCTTTAGAATACGCCCCGCGAGCCAAGGCGTCAACGCATGGACGCCTTCGCCTGCGCGAGACCCATGCAGGAATCCCGCCACAAGGTTAGGATGCAGCGCTGAGCTAGAGTAGGACTGCGAAGCGGGACTGAGAGTAACGAGAATGAGTGCAAAGATTCTAGACGGAAAGGCCATCGCCGCCGAGGTTCGTGCCGAGGTGGCGACCCAGGTCGCCGAGCGCCGGCGAGCAGGCAAGCCAACACCGGGGCTGGCCGTGGTGCTGGTCGGCGACAACCCGGCCTCGCAGGTCTATGTGCGCAACAAGCACAAGGCCTGTGCCGAGGTCGGCTTCCATTCCGAGCTGCGCAAGCTGCCCGCCAGTGTCTCGCAGGCGGAGCTGCTCGAGGTGGTCGATGCGCTGAACGCCGACCCCGCCATCCACGGCATCCTGGTACAGCTGCCGCTGCCGGCACAGATCGATCCCGAGGCCGTGATCGAGCGCATCCTGCCGACCAAGGACGTCGACGGCTTCCATCCCTATAACGTCGGTCGGCTATCGTTGCGCATGCCAGTGCTGCGGCCCTGCACGCCGAAGGGCGTCATGACGCTGCTCGCGCGCACCGGACAGGCGCTGGAAGGCCTGGACGCAGTCATCATCGGGCAGTCGAATATCGTCGGGCGACCCATGGCGCTGGAGCTGCTCGCGGCGCGCTGCACCATCAGCGTGTGCCATAGCCGCACCCAAGACCTGGCCGCGAAGGCGCGGGGCGCCGATCTCCTCGTGGTCGCGATCGGCCGCGAGCGATTCGTGCCCGGCGATTGGATCAAGCCCGGCGCCATCGTCATTGATGTCGGCATGAACCGAGACGCCGCCGGCAAGCTCTGCGGCGATGTCGATTTCGACGCTGCGCGCGAGCAAGCAAGCTGGATCACGCCTGTCCCCGGCGGGGTTGGCCCAATGACCATCGCCAGTCTGCTCGAAAACACCTTGCAGGCCGCCGACCTCGCAGGCTGAACGGGCCGCTATGTAGCGGTCTATAGCCTATTTCCCGAGTGTTGCTGGACGCTTGCTATGCGCGGCGCCAGGTGGTACCGCCGGCGCCATCCTCAAGCTGAATCCCAGCCGTCTGGAGCTGGTCGCGGAGGCGATCGGCTTCGGCGAAATCGCGCGCCCGCCGCGCCTCGGCGCGCGCCGCGATCAGCCCCTCGATCTCCGCGTCACTCGGGCCTTCCGTGCTGTCGCCACGCAGATAGGCATCCGCATCCTGCTCCAAGAGCCCAAGCACAGCGGCGAGCTGGCGCAATTCGGCACCAAGGGCGGCTGCGGCGCGCGGATCGGTGTCGCGCACGCGGTTGATCTCGCGCGCCAGATCGAACAACACCGCGAGCGCCTCGGGGGTGTTGAAGTCGTCATCCATGGCGGCGGCGAAACGCGCGCGCGCCTGCTCGCTTCCAAGTGCCCTTCCAGTTGCCCCCCGAGGCGCCGCCCCCTCAGCAGCCCCCGCAGTCACTCGATGCGTCTCCTCAGACGTGCCTTCAGCCACCGCTTTGGCTGCTTCCTCGGCCTCGGCCTCGACATCGACAGCCGGCAAGCCGCGCAACGCCGTGTACAGGCGCGTGAGCGCCGCACGCGCGCCGTCGAGCTGGCTGTCGTCATAGTTGAGCGGGCTACGGTAATGACTGGTGAGGATGAAGTAGCGCACCTCCTCGGCCTGGTAGCGCTCTAGAATTTCGCGCACGGTGAAGAAGTTGCCCAGTGACTTGGACATCTTCTCGTCGTTGATGCGTACGAAGCCATTGTGTATCCAGACGTTGACGAAGGGCTCACCGGTCGCCCCCTCGGACTGAGCGATCTCGTTCTCATGGTGCGGGAACTGCAGGTCGGCACCGCCACCATGGATATCGAAATGATTGCCGAGCCGGCAGGTCGACATCGCCGAGCATTCGATGTGCCAGCCCGGCCGCCCCTCGCCCCAGGGCGCGGACCAGGCCGGCTCACCCGGCTTGGCCGCCTTCCAGAGCGCGAAGTCGAGCGGATCGCGTTTGGCATCCTCTACCTCGACCCGAGCCCCAGCGCGCAGATCCTTGGGGTCTTTACCGGACAGACGCCCATAGCCTGGGAAGCTTGCGACGGCATAGTAGACATCGCCATTGGCGGCGACATAGGCATGCCCGTTCTCGATCAGCCGCTCGATCATCGCGACGATCTCGTCGATATGGGCGGTGGCGCGCGGCTCATCAGTCGGCGGCAGGACGCCGAGCGCGGCCGCGTCCTCGTGCATGGCGCCGATGAACCGCTCGGTCAGGGCGATGAAGGACTCCTCGTTGGCGAGCGCGCGGGCCAGAATCTTATCGTCGATGTCGGTGATATTGCGCACATAGCTCACCGCGTAGCCGCTGCGCATCAACCAGCGGTAGATCACATCGAAGACCACCAGCACCCGCGCGTGGCCGAGATGACAATAGTCGTAGACCGTCATCCCGCAGACATACATGCGGACCTTGCCGGGCTCGATCGGCTGAAAAGGGGCTTTGCGGCGGGTCAGGCTATTGTGGATCTGTAACATGGGAGGACGTATCCAAGCGACGGGGACAGCGATACTAACAAAGGGGACGGGTCGACCAAAACGCGGCCGGCGCGAACAACCGGAAACCTCGGCGGGGGCATCTCGCGGCTAGTTTTGATAAGCTGGGCCCGACACCATGGAGAATACTGATGATTAAACTCAAGACCAATCACGGCGACATCCTGCTCGAACTCGATCACGAGAACGCCCCGGCCACGGCCGCGAACTTCGAGCAGTACGTGCGCGACGGCCATTACGACGGCACCCTGTTCCACCGCGTCATCAATGGCTTCATGATTCAAGGTGGCGGCATGGACGTCAACTTCGCTCCCAAAGCGACGCGTCCCCCGATCGAGAACGAGGCCAACAATGGGCTCAAGAACAAGGTCGGCACCATCGCCATGGCCCGCACCAACGACCCGCATTCGGCCTCGTCGCAGTTCTTCATCAATGTCTCGGACAACAGTTTCCTCGACCACCCGGGGCAGGATGGCTGGGGCTACTGCGTCTTCGGCCAGGTGACCGAGGGCATGGAGGTGGTCAATGCGATCAAGGAGATCAAGACCGGCGGCCGCCAAGGTCATCAAGACGTTCCCGTCGAAGATGTCATCATCGAGCGCGCCGAGATTCTCGACTAGCCCGACCGCCGGACACAGGGTGCACAGCCGCCGAGACAGTAACGGCGCAGTCACCGGGACCATGGCGGAGCCGCGCCATGGCTGAGTCGCCGTGCGCGGGCGAGACCCTGTTCATCTCCGATCTGCATCTCTCGCCGCAGCGGCCTGCACTGACCGCGCTCTTCGTCGGCTTCCTCGAGCAGCGGGCCACTGGCGCGCACCAGCTCTACATCCTCGGTGATCTCTTCGACGCCTGGATCGGCGATGACGACGACCCCCTGCCCGAGGTGCGCGTCGCCTTGCAGCGGCTAACGCGCCAGGGCACGCGCTGCGCGCTCATGCATGGCAATCGCGACTTCCTCATCGGCCGGCGCTTCGCGCGGGCGACGGGCTGTGATCTCATCGGCGATCCATGCCGCATCCGGCTCGGCGATGAGCCGATCCTGTTGATGCACGGCGATCTCCTCTGCAGCGACGACCTCGCCTACCAGCGCTTCCGCCGACGAGTGCGCAACCCGCTGGTCCAACGCCTGTTTCTGTGGTCGCCGCTACAGAAGCGCCGCCGCATCGCCACGGATTATCGACAACGCAGCAGCGAAGCGATGGCGGGCAAATCGGCCGAGATCATGGACGTGAACAGTGGCGCGGTCAGCTTGCGGATGCAGCGCCACGCGGTGCGCCGGCTGATCCATGGTCATACCCACCGGCCCGGGGATCACGCGTTCAACCTCGATGGACAGCCCGCCATGCGGCACGTGCTCGCGGACTGGCAAGAGGCGCGCGGAGAGGTGCTGGTGTATCGCGCGGGTAGCTGGCATCGCGAGCCCTGGATCGGCGGCGCTGCCGAGCTGCCCGCGCAGGAGCGGGCCAAGCACTAGCTGCCCGAGAAATCGAGCCCCAGCTTGTTGTAATAGGTCCGAATCAGGATCCAGCCGGTATAGGCAACGACCAGCGTCAGGAGCCCGAACAGATCGAACAGCGACAAATACTGTTTGAGATCGGTCAGGAAGTAACCGCCAATCAGCAGCAGCGACGTGAAGGCGCCATAGAGCAGGAAGAAGGGCATGAACGTTAGGCCCATCGAGGCCAAGAACGGATCGATCTCCGGCGTGCCGCCATTGGCTTCGGCCCGCTCACGGGCGCCGATGACCAATCTGCGATGCCGCGCGCTGCGCCAGAAGTAGAAGGCGCCGAGCACCAGCGCCAGGATGCCGATGTAGAAGCTCATGAATCGCCTCCTGTGGTGGATATCCGCGCAGGAACTCAGCCCAGGGATGCCGTGCGTTGACGCTCGTCCAGGGTCGCGAACAGATCCAGCACCCATACCAGCTTCTCGCCCACCGACTGCGGAGCCTGCTGCTCCATTAGGCACTGGCCTTTCCCTTGAGCAGAGCGACCTTGATCCGCCCTCAGCACAGCGGCCCGCGACTTCGCCGGACCTGCCTTCGCTGCGGCCGCGCTGACCAAGAACTGATTCTCGGCCAATGCTGGATCGGCGCAGCGACGCCCTGGAAATGGGGTCGCGGCCACGGCTCGGCTCAACAATGTCACCTTACGCCCTGGCGCCACAACCGCGCGCGTGGTCACGGAATCGTAGCCGTTGCGAGCCACCTCGCGGCCGATCTCGGCGTAGAGCAGGCGCGCGGCATAGATCCCCGGCCGACAGGCCACAGGCAGCTTGGCGATGCCGGACTCGGCGCGCTGATAGAGCGTCTCGGCCATCTCCAACACGCGCTTGGTGACGGCACCGACGGCCTCGTTGTAGGTCGGCTTGGCCAACCAAGCCTCGACATCCAAGCCCTCCTCACGCAGCCAGGCCTTGGGCAGATAGACGCGGCCATTGCGGGCATCCTCGCCCACATCGCGGCAGATATTGGTCAGCTGCATCGCGCTGCCGAGATCACAGGCGCGTGCCAGCACATGTGGATCGCGCACCCCCATGATCACGGTCATCATGGCGCCAACGGCGGCGGCGACGCGCGCCGAGTAGTCGAACACGCCCTCAATGGTCTCGTAGTCGCGCCCGTCGGCATCCCATTCAAAGCCTTCGAGCAGAGCCTCCGGCAGCGCGCGCGGCACCTCGAAGCGCTCGACCGTCGCCGCGAAGGCGCGATCCGGCGCCAGCTCCTGCGGCCGGCCCTGATAGACCCGATCGAGTCGCTCGCGCAGCTCGGCAAGCGCCGCCTGCTGATCGCGTTGTTCGTCGATCGCATCATCGGCGACGCGGCAGAACGCGTAGAGCGCTGCGGCCGGATCACGGATCACCTTAGGCAAAAAGAAAGACGCGGCGAAGAACGACTTCGAGCCGTTGCTCAGCATCTGCCGACAAGCGGCTAGGTCCGTCGCATCCGAGGTCTTCATTTCACGCAAAAACAGAGGCATCAGGGACCACCTTATCGAGTACACGTGCTGTCGAGATGACGCCGGGCACACCCGCTCCGGGGTGGGTGCCAGCGCCGACCATGTAGAGGTGCTCGACCTCTTCGCTTTTGTTGTGCGGGCGGAACCAGGCGCTCTGCATGAGCACCGGCTCCAGGCTGAAACCAGCGCCCTTGACCGAGCACAGGCGCTGTTCGAAATCCTTGGGCGTGGTGATCAACGACACCGCGAGCTGCTCCTCGAGATCCGGCAGCAGGGTGTCGGAGAGATAGGCCGAGATGGCGCGTCGATACGGCTCGGCGCGCTCGGCCCAGTCGATCTCCGCGTCCAGATGCGGCACCGGGGCGAGCACATAGAAGGTATCGCAGCCCTCGGGCGCGAGCGCTGGATCGGTCGCCGTCGGGCGGTGCAGATAGAGGCTGAAATCGTCCGCGAGCACCTTGCGATCGAAGATATCTTGCAGCAACGCTTTATAGCGCGGCCCGAGCAGGATGCTGTGATGCTTGACATCCTCGTAGCGGCGCTTGGTGCCGAAGTACCAGACGAACAGGCCGTTGGAGTAGCGCGCCTTGTCGAGCTTGGGATCGGTCCAGTGCGTGCGAGTGACGCTTGGCAGCAGATGCTTGTAGGTCCAAGCGACATCGGCGTTGGAGACGACGATATCGGCGCCGATCTGCTCGCCATTCTTGAGCTTGACGCCCGTCGCCTTGCCGTTCTCGACGGTGATCTCGGTCACCTCGGCGTTCAGGCGCAACTCGCCGCCCTGGCCCTGGATCAGATCGACCAGGCCGTTGACGATGGCACCGGTGCCACCGATCGCCGAGTGCACGCCCCAATGCCGCTCGAGGTAGGAGATCAGCGTGTAGATGGAGGTGACCGTGAACGGGTTACCGCCGATCAGCAGCGGATGGAACGAGAGCGCGACGCGCAGCCGCTCGTCCTTGACATACTGCGAAACCATCGCGTAGACGCTGCGATAGCTGCGCAATTTGACCATTTTCGGCACAATACGCGCCATGTCTTGCCAGTGCGTGAACGGCACATGGCCAAGCTCGACGAAGCCGACTTGGAAGATCTCCTCGCTGGCCTTGAGGAAGCGTTCGTAGCCCTCGACATCGTCCGGCGCGAAGCGCTCGACCTGAGCGCGCATGGCCTCGGCATCGCCATTGGTGTCGAAGACCGCGCCGTCATCGAAGCGGATGCGATAGAAGGGGTCCATCGGGCGCAGATCGATCTCGTCCCTGAAGGTGCGCCCGCACATCTCCCAGAGTTCATCGAGCAGGAAGGGCGCGGTGATGATGGTCGGGCCGGCGTCGAAGGTGAAGCCATCGATCTCGTGCACATAGGCACGCCCGCCCGGGGCATCGAGTTTCTCGACGACGGTCACTTGGTAGCCGCGGAACCCGAGGCGAATCGCCGCAGCGAGTCCGCCAAAGCCGCTACCGATGATCACGGCCTTGGGTTTTTTCGCGGCATCCAGCGCGTGCGCTGCAAGAGTCCCTGCCGGGGGTGGATCGCTGGTCAAAGTGTCAACTCGAGCTGATGTCAATCATGCCTGACAGTATAGCAGCCGAAATTTTTTTCGTGCCAGCAAAGCATGCCCCCATCATGATCAAGGCTTGCTGTATATCAACCCAAGCGCGAGCCCTTGATCCTGAGACCATGCGCGGTATACCTTGCAGTCAGCAACAGGCTCTGTGTTTTTTGAGCCATCCGGGCAGGCACTCTCACCAGTCGTCGCACAGCTAACTCCCCATGGACTCCCCTCTTCGGCGTCTAGCGCCAATCATCCAAGGCGCTCGCAGTGGCAGGCCTCGTGCGCTGCACTGGCAGGTTCCAGACCTCATCGACTTCGACTACTACGTCGACGAAGACGAGCGCCTGCTGCATGAGCATCCGGCACAACGTAAACACCTCGCCGAGCGCGATCGCCACCTCTACAAAGAGCAGATCGCGCCGCTCATCGGCGAGGCCGACGCCCACAGCAGCAAGCATCGCAATCGCGCGCTGCGCTGGTGGCTGGAGCTGCGCCGCGAGCAAGAAGACCCGGCGCTCGCCGAGCTGCTTCCGGGCCAGGCTTTCGCCCGTGCGCAACGCCTAGTGACCACCGTCATGGGCGTGCTGGGCGTCGCCGCCGGGCTCGGCGTGGCCTCGACCCTACTGCACTATGAGGGCGATCATCCGGTCAATGTCGCCTGGTACCTATTCTGGCTGGTGTTGCTGCAACTGATCCTGGTCGGCACGACGCTCACGCTCTGGTACGGTCGCCGTTCGCGCTTGTTCAAGGGCGCGGCCCAGGATCTCTCCTTGCTCGGGCAGATCCTGCGACCGCTGTTCTCGCGCGCGGCGCGCTGGATCCAAAAGCAGCGCATCACCCATGTCGCCCCCGAGCTGCGCGAGCAGGCCAAGGCCAAGCAGGGATTGTTGCAAGCCAACTATGCCCTCTACGGTCCCGCGAGCTATCTCCCGATGCTCGTCCCGGCGCAGGTCTTCGGCATCGGCTTCAATATCGGCGCCATTTTCATGACCATCGCCCTGATCTGGTTCGCCGATCTCGGTTTCGGCTGGGGATCGGCGATGAACATCAGCGCCGAGACCGTCCAGCATCTCACGCGCCTGATCGCGTTGCCTTGGAGCTGGCTGTTCGGCGAGGGCGTCGGCGTGCCAACGCTGCAAGAGATCGCCGGTACGCGCATCAGCCTCAAGGATCCGCTTTATGTGCTCGATGCCGACCAGCTGCGCTCTTGGCGGTGGTTCCTGGTGTTGGCCGTGTTTACCTATGGCCTGCTGCCGCGGGTCACGCTGCTCGGCCTCTCGGCCTTCAAGCAGCGACGTGCCCTCACCGCCTTGCCGTTCACGCACCAAAGCGCGCAGGCCCCCTACGCGCGCATGATCACGCCGAGCATCGAGACCCGCACGATCCACTCAGGCACGGGGCCGGAGATGCCGATTCCCGCGCCGCTCAAGCCGCTGACCCGGCCAACCGCCGCGCCGCGCCCCCCGAAGGCGCCGCTCGCGCCTGCCTCCTTGGCGCCTGCGCGCCCGGACGCGGACGCGGCAGCGCCCGCGAACTCGCCAGGGCCACCCGCCGAGTCGCCAACGCAGCCGCCGACACACTCGACGGCGACGCCGGAGGAGCTTCCCCCGGAGGCCCCGCCGGAAGCTCTGCGGGAAACCCCGACCACCCCCCAGCCTCCGCCATCCGCGCCGGCCCAGGCGCGGCACGCCCCGCCGCCCGAGCCGAGCGCGGACCCCGAGGCGAGCGACACGCAGCAACCACCGCCACACCTCGCGGTGGAAGCCGATGCCTGCATCCTGCTGCTGCATATCGACGTCGCCGACATGCTCGAGGAGCAGGACCACGCCCGCCTGCAACAGCTCCTGCGTGATCAGACTGGCTGGCGTATCGCGGCCGCAGCCACCTATGGCGGCGGACGGGCGATGACCGAGCAAGCAATCGAGATGATCAGCCACGCCACTTGGAGTGCGCCGCCGGCGCGGATCGCGCTCATCCAGGACGGCTCTCAGCCCCCGATCACCGAGAATCTCCGCTTCCTGCGCGGCGTCCGTTCCGCCGCTGGCGACCAAGCCCAGGTGCTGCTGGCACTGACCGGCGATCCCGAAGACGTCGATGATCCACTACCGCCGTTGAGCGATTTCGATTTTGCCGACTGGCAGCGCAAGATCGAGCAGATGGGCGATCCCTATCTGCGCTTGATCATGCTCGCGCCCGCAGATGACGAGGCCCCTTAATGGACGCCCAGGTTCCAACTATCGCCATCGTTGGCCACCCGAATGCTGGCAAGTCGTCGGTGGTCGCGACCTTGACCGAGAATGACCGCATCGCCATCGACAAACGCGCCGGCACCACCACGCGCTCCGACCAATATCCGGTCGAGATCGACGGCAAGACGGTGCTGCGGTTCATCGACACGCCCGGCTTCCAGAACCCGACCGACATCCTCGAGTGGTTTCAACGCCATCCGGGCGGGATGGGGCTCGCGCGCGCCTTCCTCGACAGCCATAGTCACGATCGCCTCTACAGCCACGACTGCGCGCTGCTGCAACCGATTGCCGATGGCGCGGCCATCATCTTGGTGGTCGACGGCTCCAAGCGCATCAAGGAGAAGGACCGCACCGAGATGGAGCTGCTGCGCCTCACCGGCCAGCCGCGCATGGCCATCCTCAATAACCTGACGGCCAACAATAAACACATGGCGGCCTGGCAGGATGCGTTGAACAAGTCGTTCAACTCGGTGCGCGAGTTCAACGCGCATCGCGCCACCTATGCCGAGCGCATCGCGCTGCTCAACGCCCTCAAGACCGTCGATCAACGCTGGGAGCCGATGCTCGACGAGACCGTGCGCGCCTTCGAGCGCGACTGGCAGCGGCGCATCGATCACAGCGTCTCCAGCATCCTGGAGCTGCTGCGCAAGGCGCTGACCTTCAAGGTGGTGAAGATCGTCAAGACCAATGAACTCGGCTCCGATCAGGAACGCGATGTGCTGCGCAAGCGCATGACCGAAACGCTGCAGGATGGACTGCGCAACCTCGAGAACGAGACCCAGGCCGAGATCCGGGGCCATTTCAAACATCGCGTCTGGAATGTCTCGCCCAGCTCCTTGCTGGTCAAGGATCTGTTCTCCGATGAGGTCGAGCGCCATCTCGGCTTGAATCGCCATCAGACGGTGCTCGCCAGCGCCGCCGCCGGCGCGGCCACCGGCGGCGCCATCGACCTCGGCGTCGGTGGCCTCTCATTCGGCGCCGGCACCCTGATCGGTGCTGGCATCGGCAGCGTGCTCGGCGTGCTCGGCACCTCACAACTGGCTAAGCTCGACATCCAGCGCACGCTCGGTGTCGAGCGCTTCACGCTCGGGCCGGTCAGCAACCCGCGCTTCCCGTTCATCCTGCTCGACCGCAGCATCCTCTATTGCGCGCGCGCGATGAACTGGGCGCATGGTCGCCAGGCCGCCGATGAGAGCGCCCCCAACCGCGTGCCCGATCAGACCGCGAAAGTTCAGCAGGGCTTCACCGAGGCCCTCGCTGGCGAGGACCACAAAGCGCTGGCCAAATTCTTCGCCGCCGCCCGCAAGGGCAAGGACTGCCCGCAGGAACAGCGCGTGCGCGAGATCATCCGCAGCGTCCTGGAGGATTTGTCGACCGACAAGATCGACAGCCGCGCCCACCTGTAACCGATGACCCATCTGCCGCTGATCGTCCTGCTCCCGTTCATCGGCGCCCTGTTGCCGCCCTGGGCGGCCACCAGCGGGCGGCTGTGGTCGGCCTGGGTCACCGGCGGCGTCGCCGTGTCGGCACTGGCGTTGCTGGTCGCCCCGGCCTGGGCGGTGATGCAGGGTGAGACCCTGATCTGGCAACTGGACTGGCTGCCAGCGCTGGGGCTGTCGCTCGGCTTCCGGCTCGACGGGCTGGCACTGCTGTTCGTGCTGATGATCCTCTGCATCGGCCTGTTGGTGATCCTCTACGCGCGCTGGTACTTGGCGGAGCGTGATCCCATGGACCGTTTCTACGCCTATCTGCTGTTGTTCATGGGCGCGATGCTCGGGCTGGTGATGTCCGAGAACCTGATCCAGCTGCTGATGTTCTGGGAACTGACCAGCATCAGCTCGTTCCTGCTGATCAGCTATTGGCGCCAGCGCGAAGACGCGCGGCGTGGTGCGCGCATGGCGCTGGCGATCACCGGCGGTGGCGGCCTGGCGCTGCTCGGCGGCATTCTGCTGCTCGGCGAGATCGTCGGCAGCTATGACCTCAGCACCGTGCTGGGCGCGCGTGAGATCATCCACGCGCACCCGCTCTACCTACCGGCGTTGGTGCTCATCCTGCTCGGCGTCTTCACCAAATCGGCGCAATTCCCGTTCCATTTCTGGCTGCCGCATGCCATGGCGGCACCCACCCCGGTCAGCGCCTATCTGCACTCGGCGACCATGGTTAAGGCTGGCGTCTTCCTGCTCGCGCGCCTATTCCCGGCCCTTTCCGGCTCCGAGGCCTGGACCTGGCTGGTCGCGCCCACCGGCATGGCCACGCTGCTGATCGGCGCCTACACCGCGCTGTTCAAGCATGACCTCAAGGGGCTGCTGGCCTATTCGACCATCAGTCATCTCGGCCTGATCACGCTGCTGTTCGGCATCGGCACCCCGCTGGCCGCGGTGGCTGGCCTGTTCCACATCATGAACCACGCCACCTTCAAGGCGTCGCTGTTCATGGCCGCCGGGATCATCGATCACGAGGCCGGCACGCGTGATATGCGCCGCCTGGCCGGTCTCTGGAAGTTCATGCCGCAGACCGGTCTGCTGGCAATGATCGCCGCCGCCGCCATGGCGGGCGTGCCACTGCTCAATGGCTTCCTTTCGAAAGAGATGTTCTTCGAGAAGACCGTCTACATGGCCACCTTCGAGGAGAGCACCTGGTTGCTGCCGGTGCTGGCGACCATCGCCGGCGCGCTCGCGGTCGCTTACTCGCTGCGCTTCATCCACGACGTCTTCTTCAACGGCACCCCGACCGACCTGCCGCGCACCCCGCATGAGCCTGAGCGTTGGATGCGCGTGCCGGTCGAGATCTTGGTGGTGATCTGCATCGCGGTCGGCATCTTTCCGAGCCTGACCTTCGGGCCGCTGCTCGCGGTCGCGGCCGGCGCCACGCTGCAGGCGCCTCTGCCGACCTATAGCCTCAAGGTCTGGCACGGGCTCACACCAGCACTCGGCATGAGCATGCTGGCGCTGTCCGGCGGTGCGCTGATCTACGCGATTCGACGGCCGCTGTTCCGCTGGCACGAGCGCACGCTCGGCCAGCTCGATGCGCGCTGGCTGTTCGAGGTCTGGGAGCGCGCGCTGTTCCGGGGCAGCCGGGTGCTCGATCATCTGATCCATCGCAGCTCGCTGCAGGACATGCTCGCGGTGCTGATCATCGCCGCCGCAAGCATGCTGCTGCTGGGCTTCTGGGGCATGCCCCTGACCGGCAGCGCGCCCCTGACGCCGCTCGACCCGGTCAGCGCGGCCGCCGCCTTCTGTCTCGCGGTGGGCGCCCTTGGCACCGTGGTCCTGCACCGACAGCGCTGGACCGCGCTGGTGATGCTGAGCGTGGTTGGGTTGATCATCGCGCTCGCCTTCGTCAAGTTTTCGGCGCCGGACCTAGCGCTCACTCAGCTCGCGGTGGAGATGGTGACCATCATCCTGCTGTTGCTGGCGCTGCACTTCCTGCCGGCCGAGACGCCACGCGAGTCCTCGCTGCCGCGCAAGCTGCGCGATCTGCTGCTGGCGCTGCTTGGCGGCGGCCTGACCACAGTGCTGACCTGGGCGGTGCTGACCCGTCCCTACGACAGCATCTCCGATTGGCTCCTGCGCAACAGCGTGCCCGGTGGCGGTGGCACCAATGTCGTCAACGTCATCCTGGTCGACTTTCGCGGCTTCGACACCCTCGGTGAGATCACGGTGCTCGCGATCGCGGCGATCGGCATCTACATGATGCTGCGCGATCTGCGCCTCAAGGCCCCGCGCACCGATGCCCAGGGGCGTCTCTGGAGCAGCGATGCCCACCCGCTGATCCTGGCCACCTTCTCGCGCCTGCTGCTGCCACTGGCCCTGATGGTCGCGGTATTCATCCTGCTGCGCGGGCATCACCTGCCGGGTGGCGGCTTCATCGCCGGACTCATCATCGCGGTGGCGCTGGTGATGCAGTACCTCGCCAATGGCATCGTCTGGACCCAGACGCGCCTGTCCGGCGAGCTGCATCCGCTGATCGGCCTGGGCCTACTGATCGCAACCGCCACCGGACTCGGCAGCTGGTATTTCGGTGCCCCGTTCCTGACCTCGGCCCATGGCCATCTGCATCTGCCGATCTTGGGCGATATTGAGCTGGCCTCGGCGATGCTGTTCGACATCGGCGTCATGCTGGTCGTAATCGGCATCACCCTGGTCATCCTGATCCGGCTCGGCCGCATCGGCCTGATGCAACGTCGGGCACCAATCTCCAACAGCGACCCCAATCCCTGATGGAAGCGCTCATCGCCCTGGTCGTCGGCCTGCTCGCCGGTTGCGGCATCTATCTGCTGTTGCGGGCGCGCACCTTTCCGGTCGTGCTCGGCATCACCCTGCTCTCCTATGCGGTGAACCTGTTCCTGTTCGTGATGGGACGCTTGAGCATCGGGGTACCGGCGATCATCGAACCGGGCCGCTCGGCCTATGCCGATCCACTACCGCAGGCGTTAGTGCTGACCGCGATCGTGATCGGCTTCGGCATGACCGCCTTCGTCGTCGTGCTCGCCCTGCGCGCGCGCGCCGACCTCGGCAACGACCATGTGGACGGGCGCGGGCCATGAGCGGACTCACCGCCCATGTGGTGATCGCGCCGATCTTGGTGCCACTGCTGACCGGTACGCTTCTGGTGCTGTTGCGCGGAAGCGCTACGCCCCTGCGGCGCACCCTCAGCATGCTCGGTGTTCAGTTGTTGCTCGGCGTGTCGCTCTGGCTTTTGTTCCAGGTCGCCGATGGCGAGATCCTGGTCTATCAGCTCGGCAACTGGGCCGCGCCCTATGGCATCGTGCTGGTCGCCGACCGGCTCGCGGCTGGGATGGTGCTACTGACCTCGGTGCTGGCACTGTTCGCGATGATGCACGCGATCCAGGGCAGCGATCGCCGTGGCCGCCAGTTCCATGTGCTGTTCCAATTCCTGCTGATGGGGCTGAACGGCGCCTTCCTGACCGGCGACCTGTTCAATCTCTTCGTCTTCTTCGAGATCCTGCTGATCGCCTCTTACGGGCTGCTGCTGCATTGCTGTGGCGCCGCGCGCAGTCGTGCCGGCCTGCATTACGTGGTGATCAACCTGGTCGGCTCGAGCCTGTTCCTGTTCGCGGTGGGCACCCTCTACGGTGTGCTCGGCACCCTGAACATGGCCGATCTCTCGCAGCGGGTCGCGGTGTTGGAGCCAGATGATCTCGGGCTGGTGCGCGCGGCGGCGCTGTTGCTGTTCCTAGTCTTCGCGCTCAAGGCGGCGCTGGCGCCACTGCATCTGTGGCTGCCCGGCGCCTATTCGGCGGCCGGACCGGCCTCGGTCGCCTTGTTCGCGATCATGACCAAGGTCGGCGCATACTCAATCCTGCGTGTCTACAGCCTGATCTTTGGCGCCGACGCCGGTCCGCTCGCCGGACTGGTCGACCCTTGGATGCTGGTGCTCGGGCTGATCACCATCGTTGTCGGCACCCTTGGCGCGCTCGCCAGCCAGCGCCTGGCCCTGTTGGTCTCACATCTCGTGGTGGTCTCCGCCGGCAGCATCCTGACCGCCTTCGGCATCGGCGGCGAGGCGGCGCTGAGCGCTGGCCTTTACTACACATTCCAATCAACCCTGGTCGCCGCAGCCCTGTTCATGCTCACCGAGAATGTGGCCCGCACCCGGGGCGCCTTCGGCGATGAGCTGCGCGCCGGGCCCATGCTGCCAGCCGCGAATCTGCTCGGCGGGCTATTCCTAGTGTTGGCGCTCGCGGTCGCCGGTCTGCCACCACTGTCGGGGTTCATCGGCAAGGTGCTGATCCTCGAGGCGAGTCTCGGCTCGGCGGCGATGCCCTGGATCCTGGCGATCGTGCTGATCACTGGCCTGTTGACACTCATGGCCCTGGCCCGTGCCGGCAGCACGCTGTTCTTCAAGACCGATACCCATGCCAGGACAGCGATCTTGCCCAATGTGGCCAATCTGGTGCCGGTCGCCGCGCTCGCCGGTATCAGCCTGCTGTTCGTCGTCTTCGCGAGTCCGATCCACGGCTACGCACAGGCTGCGGCCACGCAATTGGTCAACCCCGGTGGATATATCGAGGCGGTGCTGAGCGCCGAGCCCACTGACACCGAAGCCGACGCCGAGCCAGCAGAAATGGCCGAAATGGCCGAGCCACGGCGAACCAAGGTCCATCAGCCGACAGATCAAGCCATGCCCGCACACTGATGAAACCGCTTCTGCCGCACCCGATCCTGTCGTTGATGCTGCTTGGCCTCTGGCTGCTGTTGGTCAATTCGGTCGCGCCCGGTCAGATCCTGCTCGGCGCCCTGCTCGCCTGGCTGATCCCGCTCTACACGGCGCGCTTCTGGACCGCGCAGGTGCGCATCCGTCGACCATTGTCGCTGCTGCGGCTGGCCGGCACCGTGCTCGTCGATATCGTCGTTGCGAACATCGCGGTCGCGCGGCTCATCGTGGGGCCGATGGCGCGTATTGAGTCAGCCTTCATCCGCATGCCGCTGCGGCTCCAGGGTAATGTTGGCATCAGCCTGCTGGCGAATATTGTTACCTTGACGCCCGGCACCGTCTCGGCCTCGCTCAGTCCCGACCGCAGTGAACTTATCATCCACGCGTTACAGGGCAATGATCCAGACGCGATCATCGCCGATATCCGCAAGCGCTATGAACAGCCTTTGCTCGACGCATTGGAGCAGCGTTGATCAGACTTGATCGAGGCGCCACGCCGCATGCTGCAAGCCCAGTGATGCAAGCCCAGAGTCAATGGAGATAAGGTGATGAGCGACTTGACCGAAACCGGTTTGATTCTGAACTCGGCGCTCACAATCGGCTTCCTGCTGGTGACCGCAGCGGTGTTGTTATCGCTCTGGCGGCTGATCATCGGGCCGGATAAGCCGGACCGCATCCTGGCACTGGATACCCTCTATGTGAATACGATCGCGTTGCTGGTGCTGCTCGATATCAAGCTCGCCAGCAGCCTCTACTTCGAGGCCGCACTGCTGATCGCATTGTTCGGTTTCATCGGCACTGTCGCCCTGGCCAAATTCCTCACCCGTGGCGACATCATCGAATAGGAGTCACCCATGGATCTGTTGATGGAATCGCTGATCGCGGTGCTGATTCTCATCGGCGCCGCCTTCACCTGCTTGGGTTCGATCGGCCTCGTGCGCCTGCGCGATTTCTATGAGCGGCTGCATACGCCAACCAAGGCCACCACTCTCGGCGTCGGCAGCCTGCTCATCGCCTCGGCGATCTTCTTTAGCTGGACAATGCCAGGGATCTCATTGCACGAGGTCTTGGTCGCCGTCTTCCTGTTCATCACCGCCCCGGTCAGCGCCCACCTCATGGCCAAGGCCGCGCTCCACTTGCGCGAGCGCGGCGAGACCGGACTGCCACCGGAAGCGACCCTGCAGAGGCATGATGGGAGCGCTCAGTTGAGTGAAGACAAAGACGACAACAAAGACGGAAACGCGGCCGATTCAGGCTGATGCTGGTAAGCGAGGCCGCGATTAGAGACGAATCAGCGGCGATGAAAATCGCTCGCAAGTGAAAGCCGATCGCATTTTTTACGACCGGCAAGTCCGTGAGAGTGATGCGATAAACGTTCAGGCTTAAAAAAGCCTGCTGCATAATCTGTCATCTTCAACGATTATCGTTCGCCGCGATTATCCATATCATTATCACCACTGGTGTCATCATGCATCATCCAATGAGCAATTACCCGTGTCCATGTTACAAGTTATACCTAATTTTCCAGGGGGTTTAGGTTCTGCAGTAATTATACCATCATCTCCTATATCATCCGGGTTATCAATTGAAGCACATGCACCATCCGACGGAGGCGCATCAAAACCTCCTCCATCTTCATCGGTAATACTCGGATCAAGCGTTACTTTCGCAAGCTGCGATTTCGCGTAGGCTGAAGCCTCAGCCAAACAGGCTTTTTCTGCAGAAGACTTTTGGATGCCTTGATAAGAAGGGACCGCAATCGCTGCCAGGATGCCGATAATGGCCACAACGATCATCAGTTCGATCAACGTAAAACCGGCTTGATAGCTTTTCATCTGACAACTCTTCATGATGGATGCGTGCAGTGCTCTATACAGGAAAGACGATATGTTGCACTGTCGCAGGCAGTGCCGGCAAGCACTCCTCGCACGCGGGCGCGGCACCAAGACCGCCAGCGCCAAGACCCACCCTTATCCGGAGGACTGACCCATGCCCGATCAACCCGTCGCCATCGTCACCGGCGCCTACCGTGGCCTCGGCTATGAGACCTGCCGCCAGCTCGCTCAGCAAGGCTATCAGGTCGTGCTCGGCGCAAGACGCGGAGCAGAAGGTCAGGCGGCCGTCGACGCGCTTGTCCAGGAGGGGCTGACTGTGAGTTTCGATCTGTTGGACGTCACTGAAGAGACCTCACGCCTCGCGCTCCGCGATCGCATTCAGCAGAGGTTCGGACGCTTAGACGTGCTGGTCAATAACGCCGGCATCTTTCCCGACCCAGCGCCTGGTGATCCCCAATCGAGCATCCTGCGGGCCGATCTCGAGCCGATTCGGCGCGCCTTCGAGACCAATACGCTCGCCGCCCTGCGCCTGTGCCAACTGTTGATCCCGCTGATGAACAGCGAGGGGCGAATCGTCAACATCGCGTCCGGGATGGGCCAGCTCAGCGACATGAACGGCTTCTGCCCCGCCTATCGACTCTCGAAGACCGCGCTGAACGCGGTGACCCGCATCTTTGCCGACGAACTTGGCGCCGACAGCGGCATCAAGATCAACTCGGTCTGCCCAGGCTGGGTCCGCACCGAGATGGGCGGGTCAAATGCACACCTGAGCATCGAGGAAGGTGTCAAAGGCATCCTCTGGGCCGCGACCCTGCCCGCTGATGGACCGAGCGGTGGCTTCTTCCGTCACGGCGAGCCGATCCCTTGGTGATGCGTACACAAAAAAGGCCCGGCAGGGGGAATGCCGGGCCGAACTGTCTCTTGGGAGAGAGACGAGGAGGACACTGAGCTGACCGGCTGCCCATGCAGCCGATCAGGATTTGCCACAGTGAGCGCCTGACGGCGTCAGTGCATGAAGAGGCCACCATTGACCGGCAGATTGACGCCGGTGACATAACCGTTGGCCTCATCGAGCAAGAATGCGACCGCGCTCGCGATCTCTTCCGGACGACCCATGCGGCGCATCGGCACGCTGGCGACGATGGCCTCGCGCACGTCATCACGCATCGCCAAGGTCATCGGTGTTTCGACGTAGCCTGGCGAGACCGTGTTCACGGTGACGCCCTTCGCCGCGCCTTCTTGCGCCAGCGTCATGGTGATGCCGTGCATGCCGGCCTTGGCCGCAGCATAGTTGGCCTGGCCAAATTGGCCGCGTTGCCCGTTCACCGAGGAGATGTTGACCACGCGACCGAAGCCGGCCTCGAGCATGTCTTCCCACACCTGACGGGTAACGTTGAAGACGCTGTTGAGGTTCACGTCGATGACCGCGCGCCACTGCGCCTCGTCCATCTTCTTGAAGGTCTTGTCGCGGGTGATGCCGGCGCAGTTGATCAGCGCCGAGACAGGCCCCTGATCGGCCTTGATGGCGGCGATCATCCGCCCGCAATCCTCGAAATTGGAGACGTCGGCAGCGATGGTGTCGACGCTCAGGCCTTCGCCGGCCAGATCGTTGCGCCAAGCCTGCGCGGCCTCTTGCTCGGACGGGTGATGATTCGCCACCACGCGCCAGCCGTCTTGCGCCAAGCGTTGGCAGATGGCGGTGCCAATGCCGCCAATGCCGCCGGTGACCAAGGCCACCCGGCCAGCCGGTTTGTTTGAGTCAGTCATAGTCGTCAATCCCGAGTCTGCAACGAGCGATGATGGGGCTGCGGCGGGAGTGGGGGAGCCCGACGACCCGCCCAGCACCCAGGGCTCACTCCCGACGCTCGCCCTTCAGGCCTTGGCCGTCGCCTCGACCAGGCTGCCGCCCTTGCGCATCTCGGCCATGGTGGCCTCGAACCAGGCGCGGTACTCGTCACGGGTCTCGGTCGCGAACTGCAGGCTGGTCTTCGACTCAGCCATCATCTGCTCGCTGGTCTCCTTGGTCATGTCGACCTGGGTCTTGTACAGATCGCTGTAGCCGCGCGCCTCGGTAGCCGCGCGCATTAGCTTGGTGCCCTGCTCCATCCAACGGCCGAACAGATCCATCTGACGGGTCGCCATGCGCTCGGCGACCTTCATGTTCAGCTCGCCCAGCGCGGTCATCCGCTCAACGCTGTTGTTGGTGAGGTCGTTCAGGGTCTTCATGTTGTCATTCAGGTTCATCGCAGTGCTCCGGTTTGTGCAGTGCAGCATTTGTTGCAGTGCACAATAGTCGCCACCAGAAGCACTGTCAAGGCTCATCGAGAAAAAATGTTGCAGTGCAGCAATCGACAAGCACGCGTTGCTGATTCGAGCGAACGTCGCCACCGGCAGTGGCCTGACAGCGTGCATGGGTATCGGTGCTGTGGAAGCACTCAGGGCTTGCCCAGAGAGAGAGCCCGCTCTACTCAGCGTCAGAATCTGGAGTCGGCCCAGGGTCGCCGTGGTCCAAGCCAGCAGCACGGAGGAATTCCTTCTGCGCATTGGCCCAGAGTTCGAGGTTGCGCTCGGTCATGCGGCCGATGAGTTCAAAGGGTTTGGTGCCGAGATCCTCGGCAAGATGCTGCTGCTGGCGCGCAAAGGCCTCGAGCGATTGCTCGAGATAATGCGCAAACATCCCCTGCATGGTGCCGCCATAGAAGCGGATGATTTGCGCCAGCATGTTAGCGCTGAACAGCGGCTCACCGCCGGTCTCCTCCTCGAGCATGATCTGCAGGAGAATCGAGCGCGTGAGGTCCGCTTCGTTGGCGGTATCCAAGACCCGGAATGGGGTTCCCTGCATCACCAGTGCGCGCACGTCCGCTAGCGTGATGTAGCGGCTCAACTCGGTGTCGTAGAGCCGCCGATTCGGATATTTCTTGATGATGCGCTCGGCGGTCATCGCATGAACCTGCTGGGTCACTGACTACATCGATCCAGTGTAGCCCAGCGCGAAGACGCGCAAACTGTGTGGGATCAACGCACGGCACCCGACAGACACAGACAATGCCGGCGCGCCCATCCCAACCGCCATTGCTGAGACGCTGGGGCCGGACCCGGCTGGAACGGTACGCTGAAACAGCCCACCAGCCGGAGCCGGCTCCCAAGCGGTCCAAGCCGGCTCGCTGGGCAGTTCAGCGATCGAGTGCAGCTCAGTCGCGTGCGACCGCCAAGGCCACGCCTTGACCACCGCCGATGCAGAGTGTGGCCAGCCCCTTCTTCGCATCACGCCGCTGCATCTCGTGCAGCAGGGTCACCAGCACGCGGGCCCCAGAGGCGCCGATCGGATGGCCGATCGAGATCGCGCCACCGTTGACGTTGACCTTGTCCTCATCCCAGCCCATCTCCTGGTTGACTGAGAGCGCCTGCGCGGCAAACGCCTCGTTGGCTTCGATCAGGTCCAGATCGGCGACCGTCCAACCGGCCTTCTCCAAGCACTTGGTCGAGGCCGGGATCGGGCCGGTGCCCATGATCGCCGGGTCGACCCCAGCGCTGGCGAAGGCGACCACCCGCGCCAGCGGGGTTAGGCCCAGCGCCTTGGCCTTGGATTCGCTCATCACCATGACCGCAGCGGCGCCATCGTTGACGCCGGAGGCGTTACCAGCGGTCACCGTGCCTTCCTTATCGAAGGCCGGGCGCAATTTGCCTAGGGTCTCGGCACTGGTGCCCGCGCGCGGGAACTCATCGCGCTCGAAGATCACCGGATCGCCCTTGCGCTGCGGCACCGTGACCGGCACGATCTCATCGGCGAAGCGATTGGCGGCCTGTGCTTGCTCGGTCTTCTGCTGTGAAGCGGCGGCGAACTGATCCTGCAGATCGCGCGAGAAACCGTAGTGTTTGGCGATGTTCTCGGCCGTCACGCCCATGTGGCACTGATTGAAGGCGTCCATCAGGCCATCGCTGAGCATGGTATCGACCATCTTCCAGTCGCCCATGCGCTGGCCCTGACGCGAACCGGGGACCACATGCGCCGACTGGCTCATGCTTTCCTGACCGCCGGCGATCACCACCTCGGCGTCGCCCAGCGCCACCGCCTGCATCGCCAGATGCACCGCTTTCAGTCCACTGCCGCAGACCTTATTGATGGTCATCGCCGGCACCTTATGCGGCAGACCGGCGTTGAGCGTGGTCTGGCGCGCCGGATTTTGGCCGACACCGGCCGCCAGCACCTGCCCGAGGATCACCTCGTCGACCTGCTCCGGGTCGAGCCCGGTCTTGTCCAGCAGCGCCTTGATCACAGTAGCGCCAAGCGCTGTTGCCGGCAGCGAGGCAAGGCTACCGCCGAAGTTTCCGACTGGGGTGCGCACGGCGGCGACGATCACGACATTCTCTGGCATGGGATATCCTCCTCAGGATAAGACTCAATAAAAGATCAGGCTCATGAGGCAAGCCCCTGACACGAGCCAAGGATCATAAAGAGTTTGTTAGTGATGCATATGGGTCGCGCACGCGTGAACTGACTCGGGTGAGTGCTTAGCGGCGCACGGTAAATGAGTCTACGGCCTTTTGTTGCAGTGCACAAATTTCCGTGCTAGCTTCGTTCGCACACGATACGAGGAGGCCCTGGCAGGGGTAAGCACCATGACTCAAAACGCATTCTTCGATGACAGCTGGCTCAAGCTGCAACGCGACTATTGGGATGGACTGGCCAAGATGGGCCAGCAGGCGATGGGCCTAGACAGCGGCCGAGCCCAGAGCGGCAGCTCCGCATCGGCGCCTTGGCTAGCGGCAATGGAGCAGTGGCGAAAGGCCCTCGCCCCCGCCGCCAGCGACCCGGCGCGCGACTTCATGCAGCGCCTGATGGACCAGGGCCAAGCCTATTTCGGACTCGCCGAGCAATTCACCAAGGGGCTTGGCGATACTGGCCTCGGCCAGGGTGCCGACGCCACCCGCGCCTGGGACTGGCTGAATCAGACCATCGAGCAGATGCAGAAGGGCTTCAGCGGGATCGGCACTGACCAAGACGAGAGCCTGCGCCGGATGCTCGGTTTCTGGGAGATGCCGCTCGACAACTGGCAGCGGATGATGTCGTCGCTCTCGCCGATGATGCCCGGCGACCTGTTGCGCAACATGCCAAACGGGATGATGCGCGGCCCGATGCAAGAGGGCCTGGAGCAGATGCTCTCAGCGCCTGGCCTCGGCTATTCGCGCGAGGAGCAGGCCCAGTATCAAGACCTGATGCGCGCCG
The DNA here is from genome assembly GCF_059621085.1 of Halochromatium sp. NSM3. Lineage (NCBI taxonomy): Bacteria > Pseudomonadati > Pseudomonadota > Gammaproteobacteria > Chromatiales > Chromatiaceae > Halochromatium > Halochromatium sp. NSM3. The sequence goes on from NZ_JCAQIA010000002.1 coordinate 74,018, forward strand.
GTATCGACTACCAGCGCGCCTTTCAGGACTACAGCGGCTTCTTCAATCAGCTCGGCGTCAAGGCCCTGCACCGACTGCGCGATGAGCTGCATCAGAAGTCCGAGACCGGCGAGACCATCAACTCCGCCCGCAGCCTCTACGACACCTGGGTCGGCTGCTGCGAAGCGGTCTACGCCGATGAGGTCATCACGCCTGACTATTCGCGCGTGCACGGCCGCCTGATCAACGCCCAGATGGCGCTCAAGAAGCGACTCTCGGTGATGGTCGACGAATCGCTCGGCGCGATGAACATGCCCACCCGTGGCGAACTACGTACCCTGCAGGATCGTCTGCAGGAGACGCGACGCGAGAACAAGCGGTTGCGCCAAGAACTCGATCAGATCCAGCGTCGGCTCGCGACCTTGCCAGCGGGCGCGCCTGCCAGCAGCGACAACAGGACGAGCACGAGCGGATCAAGCTCGGGCGCTAAGACCACCGCAGCGACGCCCACCGGCTCGACCACGACTGGTGCGGCGAAGAAGACCAGCGCCCGCAAGAAAACCGCCGCCAAGTCGAGCACCAAGTCCAGCGAAGGCTGATGCAGCGTCGGCCGACCAGCCAGCACGCCACGGCAAACCCCTGTGGGTCGGCCAGTGGTTCGGTCGATGGATCGGCCCGTAACGCGCTGCGCCGCCTCGCACCGGCTGAAACGGCGACCAGCAGGACGCACGAGACGGTCGCCAAGCCCGTGAACGCCATCAACGATGCATCAGCCCACAGTCGCCAACGCACCGCCACCGATTCAATCCCCAAGCACACCACGGACACCACCAAGACGGGTCCGCACCAGCCATCGACACAGGAGCGCCGCCGCATGTTTCCCATCGATATCCGCCCCGACAAGCTCGGCGAGGAAATGCTCGACTACAGCCGCAAGCTCGGTCAGGGCATGCAGAACCTGCTCGATGCCGGCGACATCGACAGCGGCGTCAGCGCCAAGGATGCCGTCTACCGCGAGGACAAGCTGGTGCTCTACCGCTATCAGCGCCCGGCCGAGGTGGCCCAGCACGCGGTGCCACTGCTGGTGGTCTACGCGCTGGTCAACCGCCCCTACATGACCGACATCCAGGAAGATCGCTCGACCATCAAGGGTTTGCTCGCCACCGGCCAGGACGTCTATCTGATCGACTGGGGCTACCCGGATCAGGCCGACCGCTCGCTGACCCTCGACGATTACATCAACGGCTATATCGACCGCTGCGTCGACCACATCCGCCACACCCATGGCGTCGACAAGGTCAACATCCTCGGCATCTGCCAGGGCGGCAGCTTCAGCCTGATGTACAGCGCGCTGCATCCGGACAAGGTGCGTAATCTGGTCACCATGGTCACCCCAGTCGACTTCAAGACCCCCGACAACATGCTCTCGAACTGGGTGCAGAACGTCGATGTCGACCTCGCCGTCGACACCATGGGCAATATCCCTGGCGAGCTGCTGAACTGGTCCTTCCTGTCGCTGAAGCCGTTCAGTCTCACCGGCCAGAAATACGTCAACATGGTCGACATGCTCGACAAGCCCGAAAAGGCCAAGAACTTCCTGCGCATGGAGCAATGGATCTTCGACAGCCCCGATCAGGCCGGCGAGACCTTCCGCCAGTTCATCAAGGACTTCTACCAGCAGAACGCCTTCATCAACGGCACCGCGCGTGTCGGTGAGCGCCCGGTCGACCTCAAACAGATCCGCTGCCCGGTACTCAACATCTACGCGCTGCAGGATCATCTGGTGCCGCCGGATGCCTCCAAGGCGCTCAACGGCATGACCGGCAGCGAGGACTACACCGAACTCGCCTTCCCCGGCGGCCACATCGGCATCTATGTCAGCGGCAAGGCGCAGAAAGAGGTCACCCCGGCAATTGGCGAGTGGTTGAACGCACGCTGAGACCGACGGCACTTCTGCTCCGAACGCACCGTCGCTGCCCGTGCTGGCGCTAGGCGGTGCAGCATCGGCCCGGCGTCTGGACATCCGCCTCATGCAAATGAGGGCGCCGCACCCGCGCTGGCGGGACCGCTCAAAACCTCTCGCTTTATAAGAATTGGCGCTGCCGCGCCAATTACTCTAATGTGACGCACCAGGGACGTCCGGTGACGGATGCGGCAGGGGGGCCGGAATCAACCGGGGAGTCTCCATGCGCATCAACGAGCCAGTCACTCAGCAACGTGTCCCCGTCGCGGCGGATGCGACCATCCTCTCGACCACCGATCCCAAAGGGCGGATCACCTACATCAACGAGGAATTCGAGCACATCAGTGGCTACAACCGCGCTGAACTGCTCGGCCAACCGCACAACATCATGCGCCATCCTGATATGCCGCGTGCGGCTTATCAGCAGATGTGGTCATGCCTGCTCGCGGGTCGCTCGTGGATGGGCATGGTCAAGAATCGCTGTAAGAACGGCGACTATTACTGGGTGCATGCCTACGCGACCCCGATCCTCGACGAGCAGGGCGACATCGTCGAGATCCAGTCGGTACGCCAGGCCCCGCCCAGCGAGACGGTCGTACAGCACGCCGAGGCCGTCTACGCTCAGCTGCGCGCGACCGAACCGAACCAAGGCGAACTCCCGCCAATCTCCCCAGCCTCACGCGCCTCTTTCGGTCTCCGCGAGCGGTTTCTGGTACTGCTGATGCCGGCCCCGTTGGTTGCCAGCCTCGCCGCGCTGGTCGGTCTTCCGCCCCTCGTGCTGGCGGCGCTCAGTATTATCGCTGCGGCTCTGAGCGCTTACGGACTGCTGCGTCTATGGCGAGGGCTCGACGCCACGGTCACCGCGTCGCAACAACTGATCAATGATCCGCTGGCCGAACACATCTACATCAATCGCGGCGATGACATCGGGCACCTGCGGCTGGCCATACTGAAACTGCGCACCGAGATGTCGGCGGTGCCCAAGCGGCTTGCCAACGTCACCGATCACTTACAGCGGGTTGGCGCCGAGGCCGGCAAGGCCGTGGCCGAGACGCGCACCCAGGTCCAGCGCCAGACGGCGGAGACGCTTCAGGTCGCCTCCGCCATGGAGGAAATGGCGCAGAGCGTGCAAGAGATCGCGCGCAACGCCTCGATGGGGGCAGAGATCAGCGAGCAGGTGCGCGAACAGGCCGACCAGGGCATGGAGGCCGTTCAGCAGAGCACCGAGGCCGTACGCACGCTGGTCACACGCATCAGTGACTCCTCGCAGGTCACCCACCAGGTCGCCGAGGAAGCCAAGCGCATCGGCGCCGCCCTCGACCTCATCCAAGAGATCACCGAGCAGACCCACCTACTCGCCCTCAATGCCACCATCGAGGCGGCACGCGCCGGCGAGGCCGGCCGCGGCTTCTCGGTCGTCGCCGAGGAAGTACGCGTGCTCGCCGACCGCACCTCCGCTGCCACCGGCGAGATCAAAACCATCACGCAATCGCTGCAGGAAGGCACGCATCGCGCCGTCGCCGCCATGGACGAGAGCAGCGAGCGCGCGGCGCATAGCCTGACCCTGGCTGACGAGTCGCATAGCGCCCTGGAGGCGATTCGCGCCGCCGTCGCCTCGATGCGCGAGATGAGCCTGCAGATCGCCAGCGCCACCGAGCAGCAGAGCGCCACCACCGAGGAGATCAACCTCAACATCAACAACATCGATCGGTTGGCGCAGCAGGTCCAGGAATACACCGAGCAAGCGGGCGCGCGGGTCAGCGAACTCGGCGAACTCATCGACCACGCCGCCCGGCTCGCGCGGCGCTTCGCGCATCCTGGGGCCTGAGTAGGACCAAAAAGCGCAGGTCGGCGTTGGTTTTAGCCGAGCGGCAGCGCGGTGCGCTCCAGCACCTGACGCAGCACGAAGCTCGAATGCACCCCAGAGACGCCGTCGATACGGGTGATCTTGTGCAGCAGCAGCTCCTGATAGGCCTCCATGTCACGCACGATCACCTTGAGCTGATAATCGGCATCGCGACCGGTGATCAGCGAGCATTCCAGCACCTCCGGCAGCGCCGAGACGGTCGCATCGAAGTTGGCGAAGCGCTCCGGCGTATGCCGATCCATCGAGATGCTGACGAAGGCGATCAGACTCAGCCCGAGCCTCTTCGCATCGACCATCGCCCGATAGCCGGCGATGATGCCGGCCTCCTCCAGCGCCCGCACCCGCCGCAGGCAGGGCGAGGGCGATAGCCCGATGCGGTCGGCCAACTCCTGATTACTGATGCGGCCATCGGCTTGCAGGATCTCGAGGATATGGCGATCGTAGCGGTCGAGTGTCATGTATCCCCGCTGGAGCCCGCTCGCGCCCTCCGCGCGGCCTGTTGCTCCTGGGCGCCGTTGATCAGTGCCTGCGTGGTCGCGTAGGCCTCCCGGCAGAGCGCGATGAAGGCCGTTTCAAGCTCCGGCCTTGGCCAGACACCAGTACCCGGAGTCAGCAGCCCGACGGCGAGCTGATAACCGGCCAGGGTGTCGATATACCGCTTGCGCTCGCGCACATCGATTACCACCGGTAGATGTCCGACCTGCAATACAGGCAAGTTGGCGAGCAACCGCGCCATGCGTCCGTTGGCGTCCCAGAACGGATGGATGTGCACGAAGCCCAGATGCAGCCTTGCGTAAGCGATCAGCGCCGCATCTTCGTTCAGCGGCTCCGCCCCCAGGCGATTTAGCTCCGCGAGCCAAGCGTCCATCAACACCGGTACGTCAGCCGGCGCTGCGTAGGTTCCGTTCGGCTCGACCTTCCAGGCACCGATGGGCTTGTAGATGTCGGTGACGACGCGCGTCTGCACCGCGCGATGCAGCTCGAAGAGCTGCGCTGGCGTCACCGGCCGCGCCGGCCACTCATTGAGCAGTCCGTACAGCAGTTCGATGGCGCGAGCGTGGCCAACCACCTCTTCGTGATCCTTCAGCGGCTTGCCGGAGACCGTGAGCCCCTCCTCGAGGACGAATTTGGTCTCGCCGAGGGTCAGGGTGTTGCCTTCCAGCGCCGTGGAGCCATGGATCCAGAGATCCCGCACCTGGGCCAGCAGCGAACGCTGGAGGTCTGGGTCCAGGCCGGCTAGGGGGGCAAGCTTTGGCAGAGGCGTACTCATGGCGCTTTCCTTCTGACGACAGCATCCGGGCGAGAACACCCGGCGCTTGCGCTGCGTTCCCAGGCTCGGCGTGAGAATAGCATCCGTGACGCACCCAGGTCGCTTGAATTCCGTTTAACGAGGCTTGCGCACCGATTGCGAAAAAAAACGCCTGAACGACAGATTATTGCTGTTTATCAATATTTAGCCTGCAAGATCGCAAGCATCCACCAAGCAGGTTAGCGCATCCTATCAACCGTCGGCCACAAGCCGGCAGCCAGGGTAAGACCCACAAGGTCAAACCCCGATCAGGATCACCGGCGGCAGCGTCCAGTCGGTGACACGTCCGATCACGCAGTCGCTCGATCCGACCAAAGACCGAGCAGCTTGCCGCTCGCCCACTGCCACAAGGAGTTCGCATCATGCCCGCCCAACACCACAAATACCGCCCAAGCCAGCCGATCCCGATCGCTGATCGCACCTGGCCCGATCGCCACATCGAGCAAGCTCCGCGCTGGGCCAGCGTCGACCTGCGCGACGGCAACCAGGCCCTGCGTGCGCCGATGAGCGTGACGCAAAAGCAGCAGCTCTGGACCTTGCTCGTCGACATCGGCGTGAAGGAGATCGAGGTCGGCTTCCCCTCGGCCAGCCAGCCGGATTACGACTTCGTGCGCTGGCTGATCGAGGCGCGGCAAATCCCGGCGGATGTGACCATCCAGGTGCTAGTGCAGGCGCGCGCTGATCTGATCGAGCGCACCTTCGCAGCCTTGGATGGGGCGCATCGGGCCATCGTCCACGTCTACAACTCGACCTCGCCGGTGCAGCGGGAATGGGTGTTCGGCGCCGATCGCGACCGGATCAAGGCCATCGCGGTCCAGGGCGCCGAATGGGTCCGCGATGAGGCGGCCAAGTATCCGGGCACCGACTGGACCTTTCAGTATTCGCCTGAAAGCTTCTCACAGACCGAACCGGACTACGCCGTCGAGGTCTGCAATGCGGTGGTGGAGGCCTGGCAGCCGACGTCAGAACGCCCCTGCATCCTGAATCTGCCGGCGACGGTCGAATCAGCCAGCCCGAACGTGTTTGCCGATCAGGTCGAGTGGTTCTGCCGCCACATCGAACGGCGCGACTGCGTGGTCGTCTCCTTGCACACGCACAACGATCGCGGCGGCGCGGCGGCAGCGGCGGAGTTGGGCCTGCTGGCGGGCGCCGATCGCATCGAGGGCACCCTGCTTGGCAATGGTGAGCGCACCGGCAACTGCGATCTGGTCACGCTGGCGATGAACCTCTACAGTCAGGGCATCGACCCGCGCCTCGATCTTAGTGATCCGGACCGGATCATCGAGACCGTTGAGACCTGCACCGGTATTGCTTGCCATCCGCGCCATCCTTGGATCGGCGAGCTGGTCTACACGGCCTTCTCCGGCAGCCATCAGGACGCGATCAACAAATCGCTGCATCATCAGCGCGCGGCGCAACATCGCGACCTGCCCTGGCAGGTGGCCTATCTACCGATCGACCCGCAGGATCTCGGGCGCAGCTACGAGGCCGTCATCCGCGTCAACAGCCAGTCCGGCAAGGGTGGCATCGCCTTCGTCCTCGAACGTGACTATGGGCTGCAACTGCCGCGTTGGGCCCAGCTGGAGCTGGCGCCGGTGGTTCAGCGCGCGAGCGAAGAACAAGGTGGCATCATCGACTCGGCACGCATCCGGCAACTATTCGAGGCGCAGTTCATCCAGGATCAAGCGCCGAACCGCCTTGCCGGCTATCGCATCAGCCGCAATGGCCATGATCAGATCGAGGCGACCATCGTCAGCGTTTGGCGAGATGTTGAAGCGGTGAATGGTCAAGATGTGAAAGACAGGCACAGCACGCAGACTGCGCGAGAGGCTCAAAATGTGCCGGATGAACAGACTGTGCAGCATGCACAGGAGCAACGCATCTGCGGCGAAGGTGATGGCGTGATCGCCGCCTTCGCCGATGCTTGGAGCCAGGCCTTTGGCCAGACCATCGACGTGCGCGACTACCGCGAGCATGCGATCGGCGCCGGCACCGATGCCGAGGCTGCGGCCTATGTGCAGCTCGCGATCGATGGCCAGCCGGTCGCCGGCGTGGCGATCGATCGCGATACTGTCAGTGCCTCGCTCAAGGCGGTGATCTCGGCGCTGAATCGAGGCATGATCATGGACGCTCGCGCCGAGGCGCGGAAGGTGGCTTGAGCGGTGATCAGGTTTCCGCACGCCGCGCTGAAGGCGGCTCGAGATGCTCATCGAGCCAGGCGCGGATCTGCACGCTCGAGCGCGAGCCGCTGAAGCGCCCGTACTCCTCGCCCTGCTGGAACAGGAGCACGGTCGGAAAACCGCGCAGCCGGTAGTGGCCGGCGAGCTTCATGTTCTCACCTTCATCGACCTCGACCTTGGCGAGCCCGACCGCGCCCTGAAGCTCATCGATCACGCGGAAGAGATGCGGCGCCAGCTGATGGCAGGGCGCGCACCACTCGGCCCAAAAATCGACCAGAATCGGTCGTGCGCGCGAGGCCTCGATCACGGCCTGCTCGAACCCGTCGTGGTCGACATCGAAGCAATCGGCGCAAGGCGGTTGGTCGGAGGGTAAGCGCATCGAGTCTTCTCCATCATTGCCGGGAGCCTATCGCACCACAGCCAAAGCAAAACAGCCAGTTTGGGTCTCCGCATCAGCGGACTGCTAACATCAGCGAATCATCAGCCTGCCCCCGTCACTGTCAGCGATCATCCATAGGCACCCTTGATGAGCAGTTATGAAACCGACTTCCATCAGTGGATCGAAGAGCAATCGGACCTGCTGCGCTCCGGCCGCTTCGCGCAGCTGGATATCACGCACTTGATCGAGGAGTTGGAGAGCATGAGTGCACGCGAACGACGCGAGCTGATCAACCGTCTCGCTGTATTGCTGGCGCACCTGCTCAAATGGGAGTATCAACCCGAGCGTCGCAGCACCAGCTGGCGTCTGACCATCAATGAGCAGCGGCGCCAACTCGCCCTATTACTGGAAGACAGCCCCAGCCTGCGACAGCGCCTGCCAGAGCTACTGCCGCGCAGTTATCGCAACGCAACCCGAGCAGCGATGGAGGAAACTGGCTTTCTCAAGTCGCCTTTCCCAGAGAACTGTGCCTACAACATCGCCGACATCCTCGACGAAGACTACTGGCCAAATGCTTGAACAGCAGCCTACAGGACGGAAAACTGAGTACTTTGGTCATTCCCTTAGTGCCTGCTGAATCTTCTCTCGCAAATCAGGACCAGTACGCTGGAACCCCAACAAACGGGCTACCGCTTGAATTTGCTCTTCCGGATTAACGCGACCATTCTCGCGTTGGACGATCGCTCCTGCTGCTTGGATCTCAATATTCGAGAGATAGATTGCCTTATTTGTCGGCAAACCTTCTTGGGAGCGATCACGTACAGGTGGGTCATCACGCTGCGATGAAGTGAACCAAAATTCTTCGTTCTCGTAGAGGCGACCCTGCTTTTGTGCATGGATAAGTGCGGTCCGAGTCGCATCTTGAATCCGAGTGCCCGTGCGTGTCTTACCGCAACCAACGGCAATACGACGGGCAACCTCTGCGACATGAATTGGCCCCTCGCCCTCCACTACTTTTACAGCATGCTCGGCCAAGATTTCGATCGCTATTTCATGGGGCTCAACCTGTGCTCCGATCTGGGGAATCACTCGTTGGTAGGGGACCGCCTGGGGCAGTATTGGCACCGTCAGATTCTGTTCGGCTGAAGATGAATCGTCTACCGCAGCCAGTTTAGACTGATGAGTCTCACCATTGTCCGGTAGACCTTCGAAGATATCCTTTTGCCCAAATTGCCCAAAGGCCGACTGATTAGCCCCCTCGATAGACCATGAATCCGCAGCAAGCTGGGCATCTTGCAAGGCTTTCTTAAGTCGCTCGATTTCTTGGTCACGCCGATAAAACCAATCCGTACTCCAGATACGGTAAAAACGCCAGCCCAAACCTTCCAGGACTTGCTGCCGGAGTCGGTCGCGTTCACGTGCCCACAACGCGCGGTGATAAGTTGCTCCATCACACTCAACCGCCAATATATATTGCCCGAGACGATCAGGATTGCGAACACCCAAGTCAATACGGAATCCTGCGCTGCCTACTTGCGCATCACATGGATAGCCCAACATTTGGATTACAGCGGCAACATCTTCTTCAAACGGACTATCGGGATCAGCACCCGTTGGCAAAGCTTGTTCAAGCTCACCTGTCTCGGCAAATTTCAGGAAACGTTTAAGTACACGCGGACCTTCCTTTGTCGTTCTTGACAAATCTATCTCTTCCGGTGCAAATGATGAAAACACCTGGCAGCGGATTCGAGCCCGGCTGAACAAGACATTCAGCCTCCGTTCACCACCGTCCGTATTGACCGGACCAAAGTTCATGCTGGAAAGCCGCCCATTAGGCTCATGAGGACCGTAACCGACGCTGATCATGATGACGTCACGTTCGTCCCCCTGGACATTCTCGATGTTTTTTACGAAGACATCTTCGTTTCGCCCCTCACGTAGCAGAGCATCGAGGAGCGAGTCGTCACGGCGCCTAAGCTCCAGTAGTTCCGTGACCATGTCACTTTGTGACTTGGAAAAGGTGACAACGCCTACAGAGAGTTCAGCATTATGCCTCGCATGCCTGGAAAGTGCCGTGACGATGGCCTCAGCTTCGATGCGGTTAGTCCCGGGCCGCCCGCCACCCCGGCTCTTGCTGCTATAGACGCCTGGAACGCGAGTCAACTGTAGACCAACGTTGTCATCGTGCTGAGTTGGCGTCGGCGGCAGTATGAGACGATTTTCATAGAACTCGGCATTCGAGACAGTGATCAAGGAAGGATCACGGGAGCGATAGTGCCACTCGAGCATGAGACGCCGCAGACCCCGAGCCTCACACAACGTGAGAATACTCTCAAGCTCAATCGCTTGGGCCATTGGTGCAGTTCCATCTTCCTCTTCGTCCTCATCACCATCCTCGTCGGTTAAGCGGTCGAAAGAGGTCATGACTCAGCAGGGTTGGGTTTCGGAGGGCAGGAGCGACGGGGTACCGTGGTGTCGGAGGCGGTGAGCCGCAGCGCGGACCGATAGCATAGGTGTCTCGTGCGATTCGTAGAAGGCGCGGGAGGTGGCCACTCCAGAGTTTAGCGCGCATCTACGCAATCGCGTCGATAGGCGGACGTTTGACCCCTTCGAGCCGATTCATCATTGATCTCAGTCATGCCTGTAGAGTCGATCGGGGTCGCGACCTTCGATTCCTGGCGGTGGTGTCGCGTATCTACGCGGTTAGCGCTTCTGAAGCCAGCGAGTCAGCATCATGCTGGTTGTTTCATCCCTGGGGGGGCCTATCGACGCCGATAGACCTACAGCCGTTCGTGATCGCCGGACCTGCTCTAGATGCCGAGCCCCGGCGGCTTTGGCGGCAGTTTCAGCCCGGTTGTAGCTCCGATCAGAGTGACGTTTGGGTGACGTTTGGGTGACGGCGGCGAACGAGCGTGACGGTCCGGTCCCGCCGATTTTCTCGCTAACGCCAGCCATCATCGGCCCAGAGCGAGCATAGCGAGTGAAGGGTCCGAACGCATGGCATTGTTAGGGCTTTTCTCTTAAAATGTACGGAATTACCGTACAGTAATGAGGTGCCCGACAATGGAAACCACAACCGTAAACAAATTTAGAGACAGCCTAAAAAGCTTTGTTGAACATGTGGTTAGTCAACACGTGCCGCTTCGCGTGACACGGCGCACCGGCTCGGATTTTGTAGTGATAAGTGCCGAGGATTGGGAGCGTGACCAAGAAACTTTGTACGTGCTCCAAAATACTAGCCTTATGCGCCAGATCGCCCATTCCAGTGCTACCCATAACGCCGGTACCGGATATGCCCCAACCAAAGAGCAGTTAGATGAGATCACTGGTCTTTGAGGGGAGAACATGGGAGGTGTACGAGGATCTACGGCAGCGCGACAAACGAATGCACAAGCATCTTTGCGCAATTTTGAAAGAAATGTTGCGCGGCGATCCCAGCGCAGGCCTGGGGAAACCCGAAGCCCTTCGGCATCATCTTTCCGGTTTTTGGTCGAGGCGACTTAGCCAGAAGGATCGGCTTGTGTATAAATTTGACGACACTCGCATCTATCTCTTTGCCATAGGCGGCCACTACGACTCTTTATGAATCCCATACCCGGGATGACCGTCAAGCAACTCAGCCGCCAGCGCATGCGAACCACCGAAGCTGGGCAAGATCGCCACTTCAACATCCACATCAGCGAACCGCAAGCGCTTCAACCCAAGTTTCCTGTCGTGACACTGGCCGCCGATCGACCGGGTGCGCTATGGTTAGCGGCCCATGCGTGAGCCGATGAAATGGCCGTCGCGTACACCGAATCGCCTGTACCACCTCGTTCTCAGAGAAAAGCCACCGATGTCCGACCTGCACCCCAATCGCGCCCCCTATCCCACCACCCGCATGCGCCGGATGCGCCGCGATGACTTCTCACGCCGGCTGATGCGCGAGACGACGCTGACGCCCGACGACTTCATCTACCCGGTCTTTGTGCTCGAAGGCCAAGGCGAACGCGAGGCCGTACCCTCGATGCCCGGCATCGAGCGCATGAGTATCGACCTGCTGGTCGAGGAGGCACAGGCCATTGCCAAGCTCGGCATCCCGGCGATGGCGCTGTTCCCAGTCACGCCGATGTCGGTCAAGTCCGAGGACGCGCGCGAGGCCTTCAACCCAGACGGGCTCGCGCAGCGCGCGGTACGTGCGCTCAAGGATGCGGTGCCGGAGCTGGGCGTGATGACCGATGTCGCCCTCGACCCCTTCACCACCCATGGACAAGATGGGCTGATCGACGAGACTGGCTATGTGATGAACGATGCCACCGTCGAGGTGCTGGTCAAACAAGCGGTCTCCCATGCCGCAGCTGGTGCCGACATCGTCGCGCCGTCCGACATGATGGACGGGCGTATCGGCGCGGTGCGCGAGGCGCTCGAAGCCGACGGCCACATTCACACCCGCATCATGGCCTATTCGGCCAAATACGCCTCCAGCTTCTATGGTCCATTCCGCGACGCGGTCGGCTCTGCGACCAATCTCGGCGGCGGCAACAAATACACCTATCAGATGGACCCGGCCAACTCCGACGAGGCCCTGCACGAGGTCGGGCTCGACCTGGCCGAGGGTGCCGACATGGTGATGGTCAAGCCCGGCATGCCCTATCTGGACATCGTCCGTCGGGTCAAGGATCGCTTCGGTGCGCCGACCTTCGTCTACCAGGTCAGTGGCGAGTACGCGATGCTCAAGGCCGCCGCCCAGAACGGCTGGCTCGAGGAGCGCGACGTGGTGCTCGAGGCGCTGATCGGTGTCAAGCGCGCCGGCGGTGATGGCATCTTGACCTACTACGCCAAGCAGGCCGCGCAATGGATGGGCGCCTGAACGGTGACGAGCGATGACTGACCGATATGCCGTGATCGGCAACCCGATCGCACACAGCAAATCGCCCGTGATCCACGCCGCCTTTGCCGCGCAGACCGGCGAACCGATCGAGTACGGGCGCATCCTCGGCGATCCGGATGACTTTGCCGGCGATGTGCGCCGCTTCGTTGCCGAGGGTGGTCGTGGGCTCAATGTCACGGTGCCGTTCAAGACCGCCGCCTTTGAGCTGCTCGATGATCTGAGCGAGCAGGCGCAAGCAGCAGGCGCGGTCAACACCCTGATCGTGCGCGATGGCGGCCTGCTGCGTGGCGACAACACCGACGGCATCGGCCTGCTACGCGACCTGACCGAGAACCACGGCCTCACGCTGGCTGGCAAGCGAGTGCTGCTGCTCGGCGCCGGCGGTGCCGCGTGCGGCGTGCTGCGCCCGTTGCTCGAGGCTGGCCCGACTGAGTTGCTGATCGCCAACCGCACCGCGAGCAAGGCCGAAGCGCTCGCCGCTCAGTTCGGCCACCTCGACGCCAGTGCGGCCACCTCCTCCGCGCCCGACAGCGCGCGCCGCGACGAGTATCGCGAACCCAAATCGCAGTCCGCAGCCGCGTTGTCGATCGAGTCAGGCGAGCGCCCTGATCAAAGTCCAAGGGCCTCCCAAGCAACCTCGGTCGCGGTGGCAGGCTGCGGTCTCGACGGCGTCGCCGGGCAGCGCTTCGATCTGATCATTAATGCCACTTCGTCCGGGCTCGACGACCAGGTGCCGGCGATCCCCGACGACAGCCTCGCCGAGGGCGGCTGGGTCTACGACCTGCTCTATGCCGACGAGCCGACGCCATTCTGCCGCTGGGGCCAGGCCGGCGGCGCTGCGCGCGTGCTGGATGGGCTTGGCATGCTGGTCGAGCAGGCGGCGGAATCCTTCTGGCTATGGCGCGGTGTGCGTCCGCGAACGGCGCCAGTCATCGCCCGTTTGCGCGGCGGTTGATACCGGCAAGGGGCGCCGCATGTGAATTACAGAACTCGAGCCAAACAACCGCTCAAATAGAGGCCAATCATGAAGCTCGCCGTCATCGGCACCGGACTGCTCGGTAGCGAGATCGCGATCCGGCTGCAAGATCGCCACTTCGCGGTCAGTGCCTGGAATCGCTCGCCAGACAAGGCCAATGCCCTCGCCACGGTCGGCATCACGCCCTGCGCAAGCGTTGCCGAGGCGCTCACCAACAGCGAGGCCGCGCTGCTGTTGCTCAGCGATGCCGAGGCCATCCGCGCCGTGCTTTGGCCTAGGGACGGATCCGAGCAGCCGGGGCTGGCCGATCGCATCCTCATCCAGATGGGTACCATCGCGCCAAACGAGAGCCGCACCCTCAGCCGCGATGTCGAGCGTGCCGGCGGCCAGTACCTGGAGGCACCGGTGCTCGGCAGCCTGCCCGAGGCGCGCGATGGCCGGCTCATCATCATGGCCGGTGGCGAGCTTAGCCTCTACGAGCGCTGTCTGCCGATCTTCGAGGCGCTGTCCGAACAACCACAGCGCATCGGCGAGATCGGCCAAGGCGCCGCGCTCAAACTGGCAATGAACCAGCTCATCATCGGCCTGACCACCACCTTCTCCTACAGCCTGGGGCTGGTGCGAGACGAGGGCGTCGATGTTGAGCAATTCATGGGGCTGCTACGCCAGAGCGCGCTCTATGCACCGACCTTCGATAAGAAGCTCGAGAAGTACCTGAGCCATGACTACGGCCAGGCCAACTTCCCGCTCAAGCACCTGCGCAAGGATCTGGGCCTGTTCTGCGGCGTCGCCGAGCAGTCGACCATGGACACCGCGCCACTGGGGGCACTCGAGACCATCCTCGAGCGCGCCGTTGAGCAGGGACTTGGGGATCTGGATTACTCGGCCCTCTACGAAGCCCTGGTCGAAGCTCGCTAGCATCCGATGGAGCTGCCCTTCACCCACAGGCCGGGCCGCCGCGAGCGCCATCTGCGACGTCGGCACGAGAACCCCCTGTTCGCTTGGCCGCCGCAAGAGGTGCTGCCCGAGGATCTCCTTGCCGCGCAGAAGGCCGATCATGAGGACATGCTGGCCTTCGGCGAGCGCTTCCGGGAACTCATCCAGCGCGCGGTCGACCTGCCCCCTGACGCCGGCAGTGATGCCGTACTGAGCCTCAAAGAGACGCTCGAATCCCATTATGAGCAGAGCTATGCCTTACCGGAGAGTCATGGCGAGGAACGCACGGCACTCAAGCGACTCATCGAGCTGACCATGAAGACGCTCTGGCGTCATACCGGGTCCGATCCCGTCGCACACCAAGAGCTGAGCGACGAGGAGACTGCCCGTGCCATCCATTTTCGACTGATCAAGCAGCCGCTGGTGGCCGATCTCCTCCACCCCGATAGCTGTATCGGCCCCGAAGAGTTGGCACCGACGCTGCTCTCGGCTACCGAGGCTGAGATTGAGGCCGCTTGCGAGCTATTCGATGGTCGCGAGCTGGCCGAACTACTCGAACGTGGCGCGAAGCGACTTGAGGCGCTCGATCAGCACGGCATCGACCTCGGCCAGGCTCGAAACCGGCTGGCGTTGATCCGCCTGCGCGCGGAGCAGTACGCTCTCGCGCCGCCTCGGCACTGAACGAGCCAGGCACGACCCAGACGACGCTGAGCCCATGACGACCCGGCGAGAACAGCTACCATGTCCGTACTGATCTTCCGACTCAACGGCGTCGATGACGATGAAGCGGCCGATGTGCGGCGCCTGCTCGATGAGCAAGGTTTCGCCTACCACGAGACCAGCGGCGGCTTTCTCGGCGTTGGCATCGCCGGGCTTTGGCTGCTGAATAGCAGCGAGAAGGCAGCGGCCCGCGCGTTCATTGACCGCTATCAAGAAGAGCGTTCGGTGCGGCTCGCGGCCGAGTACGCTGCCCGCTGTCGCGCGGGCCAAGCCGAGACCACGCTACAGCGCGCCATCCGCCAGCCGCTGCGCACCCTGTTCTACCTCGCGGGCGCTGCCGCCGTGCTCTATCTGGTGCTGGTGCCCTTCCTGACCTTAGGGCGCTAAGCCTGAGTCAGGACTGACCACCGGCCCACCATTCACCGCACGTCGGTTGCCAAGAAGTTACGCAGCAGATCGTGCCCGTGCCGGGTCAGGATCGACTCGGGATGAAACTGCACGCCTTCGATTGGTAGCTCGCGATGACGCATGCCCATGATCTCATCGCGCTCGCCGTCGGCCGTCTCGGTCCAGGCCGTGATCTCGAGTTCGGCCGGCAGCGATACCTCCTCGACCACCAATGAGTGATAGCGCGTGGCCTCGAACGGCTGCGATAGGCCCTGGAAGACACCCAGGTTCTCATGATGGATCGGCGAGGTCTTGCCGTGCATCACCGCACGCGCCTTGATCACCTTGCCGCCGAAGGCCTGGCCGATCGATTGATGCCCCAAGCAGACTCCAAGCAGCGGCACCTTGCCGGCCGCAGCCTGAATGAGCTGCACCGAGATCCCCGCCTGGCTTGGCGTACAGGGCCCCGGCGAGATCACGATCCGCTCCGGTCGCAGCGCCAGTGCATCCGCCACCGACAGCTCATCGTTACGCACCACCCGCACCTCTACCCCCAACTCACCCAGGTACTGCACCAGGTTGTAGGTGAAGGAGTCATAGTTATCGATCATCAGTAGCATGTGGAGTCCAACCGACGGTTAAAGGCCATCACGACGTCCCGGCTCTGGTTCTTCAGCTGCTGCGGCGGCACCCGCGACACAGGGCTGGCGCTCGATACCGGCCTCGGCCATGGCCACGGCGCGAAAGATGGCGCGGCCTTTGTTCATGGTCTCCTTCCATTCCAGATCCGGCAGCGAATCGGCCACCACGCCCGCCCCCGCTTGGATATGCAGCTGGCCATCCTTGATCACGGCGGTGCGGATCGCGATCGCGGTGTCCATGTTGCCGTTGAAGGCCAGATAACCGACCGCCCCGGAGTAGATGCCGCGCTTGATCGGCTCGAGTTCGTCGATGATCTCCATCGCACGGATCTTCGGCGCGCCGGAGACGGTGCCAGCCGGGAAGGTGGCGCGCAGCACGTCCATCGCACTCATGCCTTGCTTGAGCTGACCGGTGACGTTGCTGACGATGTGCATCACATGCGAGTAGCGCTCGACGATCATCCGGTCGGTCAGCTTGACGCTACCGATCTCGGCGACGCGACCGCAGTCGTTGCGGCCCAGATCGATCAGCATCAGATGCTCTGCCAGCTCCTTCGGATCGGCGAGAAGCTCCTGCTCGAGCGCCTGATCCTCGTCCTCTGTGTAGCCACGGCGACGGGTGCCAGCGATCGGGCGCACGGTGACCACGCCATCCTCGAGCCGGGTCAGGATCTCGGGAGAGGAGCCGACGATCTGGAACTCACCGAGGTTCAAGAAGTACATGTAGGGCGAGGGATTGAGCCCGCGCAACGCGCGGTAGAGATCGAGCGGACGCGCCTGATAGGGGATCGAGAGCCGCTGTGAGAGCACCACCTGCATGCAATCGCCCTCGAGGATGTAGTCCTTGATGCGCTCGACAGCCTGCTTGTAGCCAGCCTCGGTAAAGCCGGAGACGAAATCGGTCTCGTCGATGTGACGACCACCGGCGGCTGGATCGCGCGGGGCACCGCGCTGCATCCGATGCACCAGCTCATCGATCCGGCACTGGCCAGCGTCCAGGGTGTCGCCTGCGGCCGGGTCCAGATGCACGATGATGTACATCCGCCCCTGCAGGTTGTCGAAGACCACGACCTCTTCCGACACCATCAGCAAAATGTCTGGTGTTTCCATCGCGTCGGGATTCGGGCAAGGATCCAGCCGCAGCTCGATGTAGCGTACCGTGTCGTAGCCGAAGTAGCCGACCAGCCCGCCGGCGAAGCGCGGCATGCCGAGATGCTCGGCAACCTTGAAGCGCTGCTGAAAGGCCTCGATCCAGGCCAGCGGATCGGCGGCCTCAGCCTCCTCGATGAGAGCACCATCGCGCTCGATCCGGATACGGTGACCAAAGACCTTTAGCACGGTTCGGCAAGGCAGGCCGATGATCGAGTAGCGGCCCCATTTTTCGCCGCCCTGCACGGACTCGAACAGATAGCTGTAGGGGGCGTCGGCCAGCTTCAGATAGCAGCTGAGCGGGGTATCGAGATCGGCGAGGACCTCGCAGATCAGCGGGATGCGATTATGGCCCTGCGCGGCGAGGGCGTGGAGATTCTCGGGGGTCATCGGGCGGACTCCAGACGATACGGAAACCAAGGGCGGGCTCGAAGTCGGTGATCGAGCGGCGCCATCGCCTGCGATGGAGGCAGTGCTGGAGACTCAGTGGGCAGGCACTGGGCTCTGGAGCCTGATTTTGATGGGTCGCGGTCAACATGGCGATCGGTGCCGTAAGCTTGGATTCAATGCCGGGATGCGATGCTTGGATGCAAGCGCTGGGAGGCGAAACTTAGGCCAGCAGCTCGCCAAGCTCGGGGAAGGCATCGATCACGGCATCGGGCTCGGCGCAGCGGATGTCGTGGCCATGATTGTAGCCATAGCTGACGCAGATGATACCGAATCCCGCCGCCCGGGCAGCCTTCACATCACTCAC
This sequence comes from Halochromatium sp. NSM3, assembly GCF_059621085.1. NCBI lineage: Bacteria > Pseudomonadati > Pseudomonadota > Gammaproteobacteria > Chromatiales > Chromatiaceae > Halochromatium > Halochromatium sp. NSM3. Next base: position 92,128 of record NZ_JCAQIA010000002.1, read on the forward strand.
CGAATCACCCAGCATCAGCGACGCGGCCGGCTCGACGCCGAAGTGCTCTGCAGCATGCAGCAGCGGCATCGGGCTCGGTTTCTTCTCGGGCAGCGTATCGCCACTGATCACCAGCTCGAACGCCTTGCGGATACCGACGGCCTCGAGCAACGGCCCGGTAAAGCGGGCCGCTTTGTTGGTCACGCAGCCCAGGCGATAGCCGCGCCCACACAAGAGGTCCAAGCCCTCGCGCACACCGGGATAGAGCACTGAGCGCGCCGAGACCTGCTCGGCATAGAGATCGAGGAAGATCGGCAATGCGCGCTCGAGGTCGGCGGCATCCGGCTCGCCATCGAGCGCGCCGATCAGGGCACGCGCCACCAAACGCTCGACCCCGTTGCCGACCCATTGGCGTACCGCAGCCTCACCGCGCGCCGGACGCCCAAGCCGAGCCATCATTGTATCGACGCAATCGCTCAGATCCGGCACGCTATCGACCAGCGTGCCATCAAGATCGATCAAGACCATGCCGGGAAGGAAAGGGAACTGCATCGGGACTCTGAACCCTTACTTAGCGGTTCACCCCAGCCAGCGCCTCGCGCATCTGGCGGATGATCCCGTCGTAGCGGTGCGGATCACTGTCCTGGCCCTTGCCAAAGATGCCCGAGCCGGAGACGAAGGTATCGGCGCCAGCGGCCTTGATCTCGGCGATGTTATCGACCTTCACCCCGCCATCGATCTCGAGGCGGATATCGCGGCCGCTGGCATCGATCATCGCCCGCGCCTCGCGCAGCTTATCGAGCGCGGACGGGATGAAGCTCTGGCCGCCAAAGCCCGGATTCACCGACATCAGCAGTACCATATCGATCTTGTCGAGTTCGTACTTCAGATAGTCCAGCGAGGTGGCCGGATTGAACACCAGACCGGCCTTGCAGCCCTCGGCCTTGATCAGCTGCAGAGTGCGGTCGACGTGCTCGCTGGCTTCGGGATGGAAGGTGATGTAGCTGGCCCCGGCCTGGGCGAAGTCCGGGATGATCCGGTCGACCGGCTTGACCATCAGGTGCACGTCGATCGGCGCGGTGACACCGTGCTTGCGCAGCGCCTCGCAGATCAGCGGGCCGATGGTCAGATTCGGCACATAATGGTTGTCCATGACGTCGAAGTGGACGATGTCGGCGCCAGCGGCGAGCACGTTATCGACCTCTTCGCCAAGGCGCGCGAAGTCGGCGGAGAGGATGGACGGGGCGATCAGGTCTTCTGCTGCGGCCATGGGGAGCCTCCAGTTAGCGGCATCGAGCATTCAGCCAGCATCGTGCCAGGCAGGAAAAAAGACGTTCAGTGTAGCGGATTGGCCAGAATCTTTCACCGGCTCCAGCGATGGAGCGATAGCTCATCTGGGCGGGCACTCGTCTTTCATTTGGCTCGCCTCAGAGGAGAAAGAAGGTCGCTAGGCCAAGGAAGCTGAGGAAGCCGACGACATCGGTCACGGTAGTGAGGATGACCCCGCCAGCGAGGGCGGGATCGATGCCGAGACGATCGAGCAACAGCGGCAACAAGGCGCCAGAGAGGGCGGCAGCAAGCACGTTGAGGATGATGGCGGCGGCGATGATCAACGCGATGCCGCTGCTGCCGAACCAGAGCCAGGCGACGCCAGCGACCACCAACGCCCAGAGCAGACCGTTGAGCGCGGCAACCGCCATCTCTTTCGAGACCAGCCAGCGGATGTTCTTCGCCGAGAGCTGCCCGAGCGCGATGCCACGGATGGCGAGCGTGAGGGTCTGGGTGCCAGCGATGCCGCCCATGCTGGCGACCACCGGCATCAGCACCGCTAGCGCAACCACCTTCTCGATGGTCGCCTCGAACTGGCCGATGACCCAGGCGGCGAGGAAGGCCGTCATCAGATTGATGCCGAGCCAGACCGCGCGCCGACGCGCGCTGAGCAGTACCGGCGCGAACATGTCTTCGCCTTCGCTGAGGCCGGCGTGACCGAGAAACTGATGGTCGGCCTCTTCCCTGATCACGTCCATCACGTCGTCGACGGTAATCCGGCCGAGCACGCGGCCCTCGGGGTCGATCACCGGCGCCGAGACCAGGTCGAGCTGCTCGAAGCGGTTGGCGACATCGCGCGCCTTGGCGTCGGCGGGAATCGGCTGCACGTCGAGGGTCATCACCTCGGCCACCGAGTCATCGGGGTCGTTGGTGAGCAGGTCGGTGAGATAGAGCACACCGAGGTAGCGACCTTGGCGGCTGACCACGATCAGATTGTCGGCGAGTTCCGGCCGTCTATCCTTGCGCCGGCGCAGATAGCGCAGCACCACGTCGAGCGTCACCTCGGGGCGCACCGTGACCATGTCCGGATTCATGAGTCCGCCGGCGCTGTCTTCCGGGTAACTCAGCGCGGTCTCCAGACGCTCCCGGCGCTGCTCGTCGAGCGAACTCAAGACCTCGGCGCTGACCTTGGCCGGAAGATCCTGCACCAAGTCGGCGAGATCGTCGACATCGAGGCCTTCGGCGGCGGCGAGGATCTCGGTCGCGTCCATGCCGCGCAGGATCTCGTCGCGGACGTCATCGTTCAGATACAGGAGCACCTCGCCCCCGGTCGCGTCCTCGACCATGCGCCAGACGATCCTGCGCTGCGGGGGTGGCAGCGACTGCAGGACGTGCGCGATCTCGGCCGGATGCAACGCATTGAGCATGCGCGTCGCCTTGCGCACGGAACCGCTCTCGAGCACCTGATGCAGCAGGTCGATGCGATCCGCCTCGGCGGTGGTGTCGGCAAGCTCGGTCATGGCGAAAATGGCCTCCGGCCTCGCTGAAGGAATGCGGCATCAGCGCCGCAGTCAGCTTGCCAGTGTAGCCAGGAAAGGGGTCGCGCCGCGAGCCGCGATGCGGGCAGAGCCCGATGGCCTAGTCGTTCACGACCTCGTTGACGGCCTCCAGGATCTGCGCGGGGGTCAGATCGTCGAGCCGGTCGAGGAGCTGCTCCATGCGCGTGCTGACGCGACCGACATCGCAGTTGCGCACCATCTCCTTGACCTCGAGCAGCGAGGCCGGCTGCATGCTCATCTCACGCAGACCGAGACCGAGCAACACCGAGGTGTAGTGCGGATCGCCGGCCATCTCACCGCACATGCTGACCCGGGTACGCGACTCGGCGGCGCGCATCAGGGTGATGCGAATCAGCCGCAGCACGGCTGGATGCAGGGGCTCGTAGAGATAGTTGACGGTATCGTCGACACGATCGATGGCCAGTGTGTACTGGATCAGGTCATTGGTGCCGATGGAGAGGAAGTCAACCCGTTTCGCGATGCCACCGGCACAGAGCGCGGCGGCCGGCACCTCGATCATCGCGCCAACCGGCATCAAGGGATCGAACGGCAGGCCTTGGCGACGCAGGGTGCGCCGGGTCTCGGCGATCATCCCGAGCACCGTCTCGACCTCGGCGATCGACGAGATCATCGGCAGCATCAGGCGCACCGGGCCATGCGCCGAGGCGCGCAGGATGGCGCGCAGCTGGGGCACGAACAGCGACGGTTCACGCAGGCAGAGCCGGATCGCCCGCAGCCCGAGCGCTGGATTGGTGAGGTTGGTGGCCGCCCCGGTGAGTCCATCGACCTGCTTGTCCATGCCCAGATCGAGGGTGCGAATGGTGAGCGGGATGCCATCCAGTCCCCGCACCACATCGAGATAGGTGGCCAGGTGTTCTTCTTCATCCGGCAACCCAATGCGATTCATGTAGAGGAATTCGGTGCGGTAGAGACCGACCCCGGAGGCACCGCTGGAGCGGACCGTGTCCACGTCCTCAGGCAGCTCCAGGTTGGCCAATAACACCACCGGCACCCCGTCGCGGCTCGTCGAGGGCTCGCGCACCAGCTCGCGCAGCCGATGCCGACGCTGATCGGCACTGATCAGACGCTGACGATAATGGGCAAGGATGCCCTCGTCGGCGCCAGCCAGCACGGTGCCACTCTCGGCATTGACCACCAACAGCTCATCCTGGCGCAATAGATGGGTGGCGTTATGCACCCCCATGATGGCCGGGATATCAAGACTGCGCGCGAGGATCGCGGTGTGCGACATCGGCCCGCCGTGCTCGATGACGAAGGCGCCAATCCCGCGATGGCGCAGCAGGATGGTGTCCGCTGGCGTCAGATCATCGGCGACGATGACTCGATCCTTGAGGTCACTCGCCGAGAGCGACTGAGCCGGCGGCTCGCCACTGAGAAACATCTGAATCTGGCGCACCACATGGTCGACGTCATCCCGCCTGGTGCGCAAATAGGCATCGCCCATGGCATCGAACACCTCGATCAGGGTGTCGCGCTGAATCTGCAGGGCCCAGCTCGCGTTGATGCTGCGCTCGCGAATCAGCGCCTTGGTCGCATCCACCAGGGCCGAGTCCGTGAGCATCATCAGATGGGCATCGATGAACTCGGCAATATGCACCGGCGTCGAGTCGGGGATCTGGCGGCGCACCGACTCGAGATGCTGTTGTGCGCATTCCAGCGCATCGTCGAGTCGCCGCACCTCGGCGTCGATCCGATCGCGCTCGATCTCTTCGGTGACCACGGTCGGCTCGCGTCCGAACAGGTAGGCACGGCCGATCGCGACCGGCCGCGAGCCACTGACACCGACCCCGAGCAAGGCCGTGGTCATTCCCCTTCTCCAAAGCAATCGGCCACCAGGGCCTCCAGCGCATCGGCGGCCTGCTCGGCATCCGGCCCGTCCAGCTCGACCGTGATGCGCGTGCCGCAGGCGGCGGCCAACATCATCACGCCCATGATGCTCTTACCGTTCACCCGCCGGCCCTGGCGTTCGACCTGGACTTGGCTTTGAAACGCGCTCGCGCAGGTCACGAACTTGGCCGCCGCGCGCGCATGCAGGCCAAGGCGATTGATGATATCGAGTTCTCTACGGACCATCATTGGATTCCTGGGTACAGCCGAGCACACCGTCGCGCCCCCCGCTCAAGGCCTTGTCGGCAAGTGCCGACAGCTCGAGGTCGCCATAGTTGAGCACACGCACCAACATCGGCAGGTTGACCCCGCTCAGCACGCGCACATCGCGACGGCGGCGCAGCGCATCGGTCACATTCGCCGGCGTCGAACCATACAAATCCGTCAACACAAGCAGCCCGCCGCCATCATCCAGGCGCTCGGCGCATTGCCGGATCTGGAGGCGCAACTGGTCTGGATCATCCTGTTCATGGACGTCAATCGCAAGCGCCGCCAGCGGGCAGCGTCCGAACATGCGGGTTGCGGTCTCCAGCAATTCCGCACCGATCCGGTTATGCGTGATGAGCAAGACAGCAACGCTCATCCGAGCTCCCGATGGCGGACCAAGACCTGATGGCCTTGCCCTTCGAAGTGCCGCTGTAAGGCGTTCACCATGAACACCGAACGATGCCGCCCCCCGGTGCAGCCGACGCCGATGGTCAAATAACTCCGGCCATCGTTCTCAAAGCTCGGCACCCAGCGATCGAGGAAATCGATGAGATCCTCGCGCATCCGAATCGCCTCGGGCGAGCCTTCGAGGAAGTCCGCCACCTCCGGGTCCAGGCCCGTCAGCGGTCGCAACTCGGGCTGCCAATGCGGATTCGGCAGGCAACGCACGTCGAAGACGAAATCCACCGCCGCCGGGATGCCATTCTTGAACCCGAACGACTGCAGCAACAGCGGCGCCCGCACTCGACCCTTGCGATTGAGGTTCTCGCGGATCAGCTCGCGCAGCTCATGCACATTGGTGTAGGAGGTATCGATCTGGGTCGTCGCCGTGCGGCGCAGCGGCTCGAGCAGGCGCCGCTCAAGCTCGATCGCCTCGGCAAGCGGACGCTCGGCATCGGTGAGCGGATGCTTGCGCCGGGTCTCACTGAAACGCGTGACCAGGGTCGGCGTATCGGCATCGAGAAAGATGACCCGAATCCTGATCCCCTTCGCCTCGAGTGCCTTGACCACGCCAGGAACCTGCTCAAGCAATTCGGGACCACTGCGCGCATCGATGCCAATCGCGGTACCGCCGCGGCCATCGCCGCCCTCGGGGCGGGTCTCCTTGAGCCCGAGCGCGAGATCATGCAGCAGAAACAGCGGCAGATTGTCGATGCAGACATAGCCGATATCCTCGAGCGTACGCAGCGCGACGCTCTTGCCGGCCCCCGAGAGACCACTAACGATAATCAGCTCCATAACACCCTCGCGGAAGCCGGCGGCGACCGCGTCGGACGCGCTATTCGGCGGATGGGTTTGGCGTCGTGCATGGGGTGGCCTCATCAATGGAACGGGCTTGTCGCTCGATCAGATCAGCGCTGGCATCATACCCGCGCAGGCGCAGGATCTGATGACGAACAGCGGTCTCCAACAAGACAGCAAGATTGCGCCCCGGGGCGACGGGAAGCGTGATCTCGGGGATCGCAACCCCGAGGATGGTGCGCGAGGTGAGACTGCCGTGCAGCCGGTCCATGCGTGCCAGCGCCTCGCCATCGAGGGAGCGCATGTTGACGATCAAGCTCAACTGCTCGGCTTGCTGAACCGCCCCCTCGCCAAACATCGCCCGCACATTGAGCACGCCGAGTCCGCGCACCTCGAGGAAATCGCGCAACAGCTCGGGACAACTGCCCTGCAAGGTCTCCGGGCCGATGCGCGCCATCTCCGGCGCGTCGTCCGCGATCAGCCGATGCCCCCCGCGCACCACCATCTCGAGCGCGAGTTCGCTCTTGCCGACACCGGGGTCGCCCACCAACAGCACCCCCATGCCCAGCACCTCGAGGAAGACCCCGTGCAAGGTGGTGCGCTCGGCCAGGGCATAGGTCAGGAAATACTGGAGCCGATCGACGATCTCCTCCTCGGAGGTCGGCGACGCCAAGAGCGGCGTACCCGAGCGCTTAGCGTGCGCCAGAAAATGCGCCGGAGGCTCGATGTCCTGAGCGAAGATTACCGCCGCCGGGCGCGCGGCAAACAGGCGCTCAATCGTCTCGCGCGCGGACGCCTGACTCAGATCCTCGAGATGGTGCATCTCGGCGAGCCCCAGCACCTGCAGGCGGTTTGGATGGATGCAGTTCAGCGAGCCGACGAGACTCTGCGCGGCGCCGCCTGGCAGATCGTCGCTGACCAGCGCCAGTGGCTGCGTGGGCATGGGGGTCAGCCAACGCAGGCGCAGGCGCGGTCCAAGCTGCGCGACCAACCCTTGGAGCGTATCGACGGGTGGCATCGGCGTGAACGGATTCAGCGCTGACCTCAGCGCCGCAGCAAGGCCAGCACGGTGCTGGCGTCATTCGCCTCGCGCAAGGCCGCGCGCAAGCGTGGATCACTGAAGCGCTCGGCCAACCCGGCCAAGAGGCTGAGATGGGCCTCGGTCGCCGCTTCCGGGACCAGCAGACCAAAGGCGAGATCGACCGGCCGATCATCCGGCGCGTCGAAGCCCACCGCCTGATCGAGCTGGACGAAGGCGCCCACGGCATCGTCGATACCGGCGATGCGCGCATGCGGTAGCGCGACCCCCTCGCCCAACCCCGTACTGCCGAGCCGTTCACGCTCATTGAGCAGGTCGAAGACCGCAGACGGGGAACAGTGCGGACCTACCGGCGCCAAGAGTTCGGCCAAGGATTCCAGCAACCGCTTCTTACTCGTGACCTCGACACGACAGCGGATACGTGGCTCTGTGATTAACGTCAGGGGAAGCATCAACTGTTGCTCCAAAAGGAATCGGAGTCGCGCGCCATCGACAGGCGCCTCTGCCGTTCAGATAAAAAAAGAGGCCGGAGCCGACCAGCGCGCGTCGGACTCCGGCACCGGCGTCCAGGCGCTCGCTTAGTGCAGCGGCTCCCGCTCGTCGTCGAGTTCGTCGCCAGGCTCGCCGCTGACGGTTTCACCCTCGGCCTGCGTCTTGGTCGATGCGCCGCGATGACTCTGGCGCTTTTCCTTGTACTTCAGGACCTGGCGATCGAGTTTGTCGATCAGCCCATCGATGGCTGCGTACATATCCTCGTGAACCGCATCGGCGAAGACATCGGCCCCATTCATGTGGATGCGGGCCTCGGCCTTCTGCCGCAGTTTCTCGACACTGAGGATCACATGCACTTTGATCACATGATCGAAGTGGCGTTCCAAGCGCTCGAATTTGCTGTCGACGTAGCCCTTCAGCGGCTCGGTGATATCGACATGATGACCCGTCAGGTTGATTTGCATAGTGTCACTCCTGGGTTTGCAAGCGCACCGTAGCGGCACGTGACGCTGACCGCTACAGGCGCTTGCGCTCGTTCGAGGGTGGGATACCCATGGCCTCGCGGTATTTAGCGACGGTACGGCGCGCGACATTGATGCCCTGTTCGGACAGGATGCCGGCGATCTTGCTGTCGCTCAGTGGTTTGTTGGCCGCCTCGGCGGCGACCAGTTTGCGGATGAAGGCACGGATGGCGGTGGACGAGCATTCGCCCCCCGCAGCGGTGCCGACATGGCTGGAAAAGAAGTACTTGAACTCGAGCGTACCACGTGGGGTGTGCATATACTTCTGAGTGGTCACGCGCGAGACGGTTGACTCATGCAGTTCAAGCGACTCCGCAACGTCTCTCAGGATCAGCGGACGCATCGCCTCTTCGCCGTACTCGAAGAAATCGTGCTGCAGCTCGACGATCTTGGCCGCCACCCTCAGCACGGTGTCGTTGCGGCTCAACAGGCTCTTGATGAACCAACGGGCCTCCTGCAGATGCGTCTTGAGGCAGGTATTCTCGGCGCCATTATCGGCGCGTCGAATCAGCTTCACATAGTCCTCGTTCACTCGCAGTTTAGGCTGCGTGTCGGGATTGAGTTCGACCTGCCAACTGCCGGCGCGCTTGCGCACCAGCACATCGGGGATGACGTAGTCCGGACGATGCTCGCTCATCAAGGCCCCGGGCCTTGGTTGCAAGGAGCGAATCAGCGCCAGGGCGCGTCCAAGTTCCAGGTCCGAGAGCTTGGTATGGCGGCGCAGCTCATCGAGATCGTTGCGCGACAGCGCATCGAACAGTTTCTCGCAGATCATCAGCGCGCCGGCCCGATGCGGGGTCTCTGCGGGGAGCTGGCGCAGTTGCAGCAACAGGCACTCGCGCGGATCGCGGGCGCCGATGCCGGGCGGATCGAGGGCCTGGACGGCGTGCAAGACCGCTTCGATCTCATCGCGTTCGAGATCCTCGAGATCCAGCGTCTCCAGAAGCTCGGCGGGATCGAGCCGGAGGTAGCCATCGGCATCAATGGCATCGATCAGCGCCTCGGCGATCAGTCGGTCGCGCGCCCCGAGATGGCCCAGATTGAGCTGCCATTCGAGGTGGTCGTGCAGCGTCTGCGGCCGCGACTGCTGGGCGAACAGGTCGACCTCATTGCCCGAGCCGACCCCGGCCGAGGCCGAAGGACCGGCATACTGCTCGCTGGCTTCGCTGTCGTAGGTATCGCTCCAATCGCTGTCGAGCGGCAGATCATTGGGCAGCGCATTCGACTCGGCCGGAACCTCGGCGTCAACCGCAGCATCGGCCTCATGGCGCTGGCGTTCGCTCTCCTCGCGGGTCTCGGCGGGCGCGCCCTCGCGCTCGGTCTCGCCCTCGTCTGCCGACTCCAGCATCAGATTGGACTCGAGCGCATCCTGGATCTCGCGCTGCAGGTCGAGCGTGGAGAGCTGCAGCAGCTTGATCGCCTGCTGGAGCTGCGGCGTCATGGTCAACTGCTGACCAAGACGGAGCTGGATGCTTTGCTTCATGCCGAGCGTTGATACGAGTGCGAAAGGCTTGATGGAACCTTGAAGTCTAGTCGAAAAGCCTGCTCGACGGCCAAGGTGCTTTACAGCCGAAAATGTTCACCGAGATACACGGCCCGCACCTGCGGGTCCTGCAGCAACGCGGCGGGAGCGCCGGCGGCAATCACCTCGCCGGCGTTGATGATGTACGCCCGGTCGCAAATATCCAGCGTCTCGCGGACGTTATGGTCGGTGATGAGCACGCCGATGCGCCGATCGCGCAAATGGCCGATGATGCCTTTGATATCGCCCACCGCGATCGGATCGACGCCGGCGAAGGGCTCGTCGAGCAGCATGATCTTGGGCTCGAGCGCCAGCGCGCGGGCGATCTCGAGGCGTCGGCGCTCGCCTCCGGAGAGGCTCAGCGCGAGCGAATCGGCAACATGGCTGATGCCCAGTTCATCGAGCAGCTCGTCACAGCGCTGGCGATGATCCTCGCGACTGCTCTCGGCGCGCATCTCCAACACCGCCATCAGATTATCGCGCGCCTTGAGTTTGCGAAAGACCGAGGGTTCCTGGGCCAGATAACTCAGCCCCCGCTGCGCGCGGGCGTGCATGGGCCGATGCGTGATGTCCTCGCCGTCGAGGAGGATGCGTCCGGCGTCGGCGCTGACCAGGCCGACGATCATATAAAAGCTCGTGGTCTTGCCCGCGCCGTTCGGCCCCAGCAGGCCCACCACTTCGCCGGCGTCGACACTGAGGTCGACACCATTGACCACGGCCCGCCGCCGATAGGTCTTGGCCAGCGCGCGCGCCTCGAGGGTCGGCATCATTGCGCGGGCGCCGGCTCGGGCGTGGATTCGGGCTCGAGCCGAATCTTGACCCGCTCATAGCCTTGGGCGCTCATGCCTGCGGTCACGCGCTCGGTGATGCGGTTGTAGACGATGCGGTCGCTGGCGAAACGGTCTTTCGCTTGGATCAGCACCGCCTCATCGATCAGGGTCAGCTCTTCACGCTCGGCCTCGTACTCCATCCGCAAGGCCTGCCCGGTCACCTCGTCCGGGTCATCATCCAAGCGCTGACGATAGCGGACCGGTTGGCCGATGGCGATGATCTTCTTGATCCGGCGGTCAGACTCGTGATGCACCAGCATCTCGTCGGCCTGAATGCGCAGACTGCCTTGGGTGACCTCGACGTTGCCGATGTACAGGCTGGTCAATTGCTTTTCGTCAAACTCGGCGGCATCGGCCTCGATATACATCGGCTGATACTGATCGTCCTCGAGCGCCCACGCGGGCGTCGCGGCCCAGAGCATCAGGCCGAGCGGCGCCAGCCCGAACAGCAAAAGCTCGAGCAGCATAAGCTCAAGCAGCGCAAACAAGCGGGATGCGCGTTGGCGCTGTTGATTCATCGCGTTCACCTCAACCAGCATCATCATCGTTACCCCGCCCCATCCGATCAGCATCCATCCGAGCACCATCCGCCTGCGTATCATCCATCCGCGCGCGCACAGCCCCGAACAACTGGATACGCGTCTCGCCACCAAGCCAGGCCCGCAAACCCTGGCTTGCGCTCAGCCGGTCATGCTCGCGTTCAACCTCGACATAACGCGCGGTTTCGGCGTAGTCGACCTCGGGTAACACCAACAGCTCGCTGGTGCGAAGCTCGATCGGCGCCGACTGTGCCGTTGCCGCTCGCTGCAGTCGCACGTCCTGCTCGAGCAGCACCTCGTCACCGCGCGCATTGATCCATGCTCGCACCGAGCGGGCGTGCCAGCGCAGGGCCGCAGCGTCGAACAGCCTCAGCACCGGCTCATCCAACTCGCTGCTGTCGTCATCAGGGTAGTGGCGAAGACGCACCGCGTCGAGACGCCGATCGGGCAGCCCCTCGGCATCGAGCGTCACCACGCTGAGCCCTTCGACGATGTAGTCTGGACGGCGCTCACCATCGCGCCCCGGCGCCTTGCTGGCGTCGTCTGCCCATTGCAGCCACAATGCCGCGCTGCCGAGCGCGAGCAAGAGCACGGCTAGGCTGAGTTCACGCCTGGTCAGGAACATCGGGGCGCGCGGCATAGCGCTGCAAGAGCGCATCGAGCTTGCCTTGCGCGGCCAGTAATCCCTCGCAGACCTCGCGCACGGCACCGCGTCCGCCAGGCAAGCGCGTCTGCCAATGGCAATGCGCCTTGACCAGCGGATGCGCATCGGCCACGGCCACGGCCAGACCGACCTGGCGCATCACCGGCACATCGACCACATCGTCGCCGACATAGGCCATCTGGGCATGCTCAAGCCCGCAGGCGGCGCGCAACGCCGTGTAGGCTGGAGCCTTGTCGCACTGTCCTTGGTAGACATGCGCCACGCCGAGGCTCTCCATGCGGATGCGCACCACCTCGGAGCGCCGCCCGGTGATCACCGCCATCGCGATACCGGCCTCGCGCAGCATCGTCATGCCATGACCGTCGCGCGAATGGAACGCCTTGTATTCCTGGCCATCATCGCCGAGGTAGAGACTGCCGTCGGTCATCACTCCGTCGACATCGAAGATCACGAGTTCGATCGCCCTTGCGCGCGTGTTGAAGTCGGTCATGTGCTTCTGGCTCCCCCGAGTACCCTCGTGCCCACTCTCCGGCCTATGATACGCGCATGAGCAACGCAACGATGGTGACCGCGCGCGGCTGGTGGGATTTGGCCGATCGCGCCACATTCTACCCGGACGACTTGCCCGAGGATTGGCAGCTGACCTATTTCGCCAACTGTTTTCGTACCACCCTGCTGCCATCCTCGGTCTGGAGCCTGAGCGATGCCTCGCAGGTCGCACAATGGCGCGATGAGGTGCCAGCGGGATTCCGCTTCGTCGCCGAGCAGCCGCGCGCACGGTTGACCGCGCATCCGACTGCTCGATCGACCGCTCCTGCTCGTTCGACACAGGCCGAACCGCCGCTCCAGGCCGCCATCCTCGGGCAGTTGCTCGAACCAAAGCTCGCAGCCTGGCTCGAGCCGGTAGCGTCTCCGCCACGCGTCCCGGCCGACGCCGGCGAGCCTGCGGCCGGCAAGCCCGCAGTGGAGGCCTGGTTTCGCTACCTTGGCCCTGGCTCGGATGCAGGCGCGGACCCGGATTCCGGCTCAGGCTCGAACGCGGGCGAGCCCAACGCCGCCCGCGAACGCTATGCCGTGCAAGCGCCGAGCGCGCTCCACCAAGACCTCCGGGGCGCTAAGCACTGGCTGAGCGCACTGATCCAGCACCATGGCCACGCACCGAGCCTGATTATCCTGGCGCAACCGACCAGCAACAGCCTCAGCGCCTGGCAAGAGCTGCTGGAACTGCTCGGGCTGAGCCAGCGGTGAACCAGCGCTGAGCCTAATCCGCCCTCATCTAGATCAGCTGGGAGCTGGCTTCTCGGCCAGACATGGAACCAGCGCTGGATCAGACAGGCAGAGACCCGTCAGCCAGTAAAGCCGCCTCGTCCTTGACGCTGTGCGGGGAGGTCGCGAGAATGCCCCGCTTTGGATCGCAGCCCGCACAGGGATCAACCATCGATGGAACCAGCTCTGTCCAAGCCCGCAGCCGAGCCAAAGGCAGCGGCCATGGCCACCGACGCCACGCCGGGCGAGGCGCTCGTGCGCGTGCGTGGTCTGCGCTTTTATCATGCCGAGCACTGCATCTTCGACGGCATCGATCTCGAGATCCGGCGCGGAATGGTAACTGCCATCATGGGCCCAAGCGGGACCGGCAAGACCACCCTGCTGAAACTGATCAGCGGGCAGTTGCAGCCAGACGCCGGCGAGATCGAGGTCGATGGACACGCGATCCAGTCACTCAGTCGCGCCGATCTCTATCGGCTGCGCACCCGCATGGGCATGCTGTTTCAAAGCGGTGCCTTGCTCACCGACCTGAGCGTGTTCGAGAACGTGGCCTTCCCCATCCGCGAGCACGCCAAGCTGCCGGAATCCGTGCTGCGCAAACTGGTGCTGATCAAGCTCGAGTCGGTTGGATTGCGTGGGGCTGCAGCCTTGATGCCGAGTCAGCTCTCCGGCGGCATGGCGCGCCGGGTCGCGCTAGCGCGGGCGATCGCGCTGGACCCGATGATGATCATGTACGACGAGCCCTTCACCGGCCAGGATCCGATTTCCAAGGGCGTGCTGGTCTCGCTGATCCGGCAACTGAACGATGCCAGCGGCATGACCAGCATCATCGTCAGTCACGATGTGGCTGATACCGCCAGCATTGCCGATTACCTGTACATCATCGCCAATGGCAAGATCATGGCCCAAGGCACCCCGCAACAGGTGGCGGCCAGCGAGTCGGCCTGGGTGCGGCAATTCATGGATGGCGAGCCCGATGGGCCCGTGCACTATCATTACCCGGCTGCGGCGCTGGAGCAGGATCTGCTCCAGGATGCCATCCATTGAGCGCCCCTCGTGCTTGACGTATTAGCGAGTCTAGGACGCGCGGGGCTCTCGATACTGGCCAGCCTCGGCCGCGCTCACCTACTGCTGGCGGGCATCCTGGGCGGCTTGCCGTCGATGCTGATCCGCCCGCGTCTGCTGCTGGCGCAACTCTATGGCATCGGCGTGCTCTCGCTGCTCATCATCGTCGTCTCCGGCCTGTTCGTCGGCATGGTGTTGAGCCTCCAAGGCCACTATGTGCTGTCACAGTTCGGCGCCGCCGAGAGTCTGGGGGTCATGGTCGCCGCCTCACTGGTGCGCGAGCTGGGGCCGGTGGTCACGGCGCTCCTGTTCGCCGGCCGCGCCGGGTCGGCATTGACCGCCGAGATCGGCCTGATGAAGGCCACCGAGCAGCTCTCTGGTCTGGAGATGATGGCCGTCGATCCGATCAAGCGTGTACTCACGCCGCGTTTTTTCGGCGGGCTGATCTCGATGCCGCTGCTGGCGGCGATGTTCAGCGCGGTCGGCGTCCTCGGCGGCTGGTTCGTCGGCGTTGGCCTACTCGGTGTTGACGACGGCGCCTTCTGGGGGCAGATGCAGAACAAGATCGACTTTGAAGAGGATGTCATCAACGGCGTCATCAAAAGTCTGGTCTTCGGCCTCGTCGTCACCTGGATCGCGCTCTACGAGGGCTACGATGCCACGCCGACCTCGGCCGGTGTCAGCCGTGCCACCACCCGCACCGTGGTGCAATCGGCGCTGGCGGTGCTGGGGGTCGATTTCATTCTCACCGCATTGATGTTTGGAGGCTGAAGCCATGGCGCGTATCCGTCTGAGCGAGATCCTGGTCGGTGCCTTCATGGCGCTTGGCTTCGTCGCGCTGTTTTTCCTGGCCATGCGGGTCAGCAACCTGAGCACGGCGACGACCGGCGAGGGCTATACCCTCAAGGCCCACTTCGACAACATCGGCAGCTTGCGCGTGCGCGCGCCGGTGAGCATGTCCGGTGTCAGACTGGGCCGGGTCGAGGCCATCGATTTCGATCAAGAGACCTATCAAGCGGTGGTGACGCTGCGCATCGCCGAGCGCTACGATCAGATCCCCAGCGATACCTTCGCCAACATCTTCACCGCCGGCCTGCTCGGCGAGCAGTACATCGGCCTCGACCCCGGCGGCAGCCCCGACATGCTGACGGATGGCGATCGCATCGAATTCACCCAGTCGGCCTTGGTGCTGGAACAGATGATCGGACAATTTCTTTTGAGTAAAGCGGAGGAAGGTGGCGAATGAGAACACTCCTGATCGCCGGCATCCTGCTGCTGGCAAGTCCATTCGGCGCCATCGGCGCCGAGCAGTCGGCAACCGAGCTGGTCGAGCAGACGGCCAGCAAGATGATTGGCGCGCTGGAGAACCGGCGCACCGAAATAGAGCGCAAGCCGCAACTGATCAACGAGCTGGTCGACAGCATCCTGGCCCCGCACTTCGACTTCGAGCAGATGACCCGGCTCGCGGTCGGCCGCGCCTGGCGGGACGCGAGCCCCGAGCAGCAGGGGGCCCTCATCGAGCACTTCCGCAATCTGCTAGTGCGCACCTACGCCAAGTCGCTCATGAAGTACTCGGGCCAGGACATCGTCTACGAAGCCGCGCGCCCCGGCACCCGCTCAGGCACCGTCGTAGTGCCGACCGAAGTGCGCGAATCCGGCTCGAGCGCCATCCCGATCGACTACTCCATGCTCGAGCGCGGCAGCAGTTGGAAGGTCTATGACGTGGTCATCGACGGGGTGAGCATGATCTCGAACTATCGCAGTCAATTTCGCTCCACCATCGCCAGTTCGGGGATCGATG
This sequence comes from Halochromatium sp. NSM3, assembly GCF_059621085.1. Taxonomy (NCBI): domain Bacteria; kingdom Pseudomonadati; phylum Pseudomonadota; class Gammaproteobacteria; order Chromatiales; family Chromatiaceae; genus Halochromatium; species Halochromatium sp. NSM3. The sequence continues at coordinate 108,031 of NZ_JCAQIA010000002.1, forward strand.
GGCTGATCGAGCAACTGCGGGCCAAGACCGCGCGTGGTGCCTGAGCCCTTGCCTGCTCGCAATGGCTCAGGCGCGGCGGCCAACAGCGCGACAGCCGAGCAAGGCACGGCGGCCAACCAAGCGGCGGAACTGCTCGAGCTTGGCGCCGGCCAATTCAGGCTCCAAGGCCCTCTTGACCTCGGCACAATGCCCGACCTCGCGCGACAGGGCCAGCGGCTGTTCAAACGCTTGCGCCACGGCTTGCGCCACGACAGGGCGAGCCAGCCCCAACACCTCGAGATCGACCTTGGCGGTGTCGAGCGCAGCAGCAGTGCCGCGATTGCGCTCTTGCTCGACTGGGTCGCACAGGCCCAGCACGCCGGCTTCGGGCTCAGGTTTGCGAACTGGCCGGATGCCCTGAGGCGCATCGCCATCTTCTCTAACGTCGACGGTTTGCTCGGCATCGAGACGGATCAGCATGGATAAGCGTCAGTATGGATAAACTCTTGATCACCGGCGGACCGCATCTCGAGGGCGATGTCCGCGCCTCGGGCGCCAAGAACGCCGCTCTGCCGATCATGGCCGCGACCCTGCTCGCCGATGGGGTCTGCACGCTCTCGAACGTGCCACATCTGCGTGATATCACCACCACTATGGAACTGCTCGGGCGCCTCGGCGTGCAGTTGACGGTGGACGAGCGCATGGGCATCCAGGCCGACGCGCGTCAAGTGACCAGCGTCGAGGCCCCCTACGAACTGGTCAAGACCATGCGCGCCTCGATCCTGGTGCTCGGCCCTCTGCTGGCCCGCTTTGGCGAGGCCAATGTCTCGCTCCCCGGTGGCTGCGCGATCGGCGCGCGGCCGGTGAATCTGCATCTCGAGGGCCTGCGCGCGATGGGCGCCGAGATCCAGGTCGAGAACGGCTATGTGCATGCACGCGCCAAACGCCTGCGCGGCGCGCGCTATGTGATGGACATGGTCACCGTCACCGGCACCGAGAACCTGATGATGGCCGCCGCCCTCGCCGAGGGCGAAACCGTGCTCGAGAACGCCGCGCGCGAGCCCGAGGTGGTAGACCTGGCGCGGTTCTTGACCCAAATGGGCGCACGCATCCAGGGCGCTGGCACCGACAGCATCCACATCCAGGGCGTCAAGCGCCTCCACGGCACCGACTACAGGGTGCTGCCGGATCGCATCGAGACCGGCACCTACCTGGTCGCCGCAGCGATGACCGGCGGGCGCGTGCGCGTGCAAGGCACCCGCGCCGATCTGCTCGAAGCGGTGCTGATGAAGCTGCGCGAGGCTGGCGCGCGCGTCGCGGTCGGCGCGGACTGGATCGAACTCGACATGCAAGGCCGGCGGCCACGCGCGGTGGACATCCAGACCGCGCCGCATCCGGCTTTCCCGACCGATATGCAGGCCCAGTTCTGTGCCCTCAACAGCATCGCCGAGGGCAGCGCCATGGTGAAGGAGACGGTGTTCGAGAACCGCTTCATGCACGCGCTGGAGATGCAGCGCATGGGCGCCGATATCCGCATTGAGGGCAATGTCGCGATCTGTCGCGGCGTCGAGCGCCTGACCGCCGCGCCGGTGATGGCCACCGACCTGCGCGCCTCGGCCAGCTTGGTGCTCGCCGGCCTGGTCGCCGAAGGCGATACACTGATCGATCGCATCTACCATATCGATCGCGGCTACGACAATATCGAGGAAAAGCTGGCCGCGCTCGGTGCCCTGATCCGGCGCGTGCATTGATTCGCCTTGACCCGAGCTGCACTGCGCCCTGCCCCTTCCTGAACCCTCCTGACCTGTCCTGCTGCCGAGAGCGACCGCATCTATGTCCGACGATCAAAGGCTCACCATCGCGCTCTCCAAGGGGCGTATCTTCGAGCAGACGCTGCCGCTGCTCGAGGCCGCCGGACTCCGAGCGACCGAGGACCCGGAGACCAGCCGAAAGCTGATCCTGGACACCAATGACCCGCGCGTGAAGCTGGTGATTATCCGCGCCAGCGACGTGCCCACCTATGTCCAGTACGGTGCCGCCGATCTCGGCGTGGCCGGCAAGGATGTGCTGCTCGAGCATGGTGGCGAGGGGCTCTATGAGCCGCTCGATCTGCGCATCGCGCGTTGCCGCCTGATGGTCGCCGGCCGGCCCGATGCCGCGCTGGTGCCACCGCCAGCGCGCGGACGGCTGCGCATCGCCACCAAGTACGTCCGCAGCGCTGAACGACATTTCGCCGCCAAGGGGCAGCAGGTCGAGATCATCAAGCTCTATGGCTCGATGGAACTTGCGCCGCTGGTGGGACTTTCGGATCTGATCGTCGACCTAGTCGAGAGCGGCAACACGCTCAAGGCCAATGGGCTGGTGCCGCTCGAGCACATCGGCGACATCAGCTCGCGCTTGATCGTCAACAAGGCCTCCTGGAAGATGAAGCATGAACGCATCGCCGGCTTGGTCGAGGCGCTGCGCGGCGCTGTCGCGAGCGCCTAACGCAACCGACTGGCGCACCCGATTTTGGCTCAATCGACTGGCGCGTCCGGTTGGCTCAACCGCTTGGGGCTTCTAACTGGCGCACCTGGCCGATTGGCGCAACCGACTCGCGCCCAATCCCGCGTTCGGCTCATCCACGACCTGGCTGCACTTTTTGCATTGCCATTCATCGTTTTCGCACCTCAGCGTCTCGCATCGCCATGACCCAGATCGCTCGCCCCAACATCGCCCGCTTGCGCACCTCCGATTCGGATTTCGACGCCCGCCTCGACGCCCTGCTCGCCTGGGAGTCGGTCTCGGATGCGGGCGTCAAGCAGACCGTCGAAACGATCATCGCCGACATCCGCGAGCGCGGTGACGCCGCGCTGATCGAGTACACCGCGCGTTTCGATCATTGGCAACCGCAGGACGCAGCGGCGCTCGAGCTGGACCAGGAACGTTTGAGCGCGGCATTGCAGGCGATCCCGAGCGCTCAACGCGAGGCACTGGAAGCCGCCGCCGTGCGCATCCGCGCCTATGCCGAGCATCAGCGCCTGCAGAGCTGGCAGTTCGTCGAGGCCGATGGCACCCTACTCGGCCAGAAGGTGACCCCGCTCGATCGGGTCGGACTCTATGTCCCTGGCGGCAAGGCGGCCTATCCCTCCTCCGTGCTGATGAACGCCCTTCCAGCCAAGGTTGCCGGCGTGCCAGAGCTAGTGATGGTGGTACCAACGCCTGGTGGCGAACTCAATGAGCTAGTGCTGGCCGCAGCCGCCATCGCCGGGGTCGATCGCGTCTTCGCCGTCGGCGGTGCGCAAGCGGTCGCCGCGCTCGCCTACGGCACCGAGACGGTTCCGGCCTGCGACAAGATCGTCGGCCCCGGCAACATCTATGTCGCCACCGCCAAGCGCGCGGTATTCGGCCAGGTCGGTATCGACATGGTCGCCGGCCCGTCCGAGATCCTGATCCTCTGCGATGGCGAGACCGACCCGGACTGGATCGCGATGGACCTATTCTCGCAGGCCGAGCACGACGAGGACGCCCAATCGATCCTGATCGCCTGGGATGCCGAGTATCTGGACCGGGTCACCGCGAGTATCGAGCGGCTACTGCCGCAGATGGAACGCTGCGAGATCATCGCGCAGGCCCTGAGCGCACGCGGCGCCCTGATCCTCGCCCGCGATCAGGACGAGGCCGCTGCGGTTGCCAACCGTATCGCACCCGAGCATCTGGAACTCTCGGTCGCCGAGCCCGAGGCCCTCGCCGAGAAGATCCGCCATGCCGGCGCCATCTTCATGGGCCGCTACACCGCCGAGGCGCTTGGCGACTATTGCGCCGGGCCGAATCATGTGCTGCCGACCTCGCGCACCGCGCGCTTCTCATCGCCGCTCGGCGTCTACGACTTCCAGAAGCGCTCGAGCCTGATCATGGCCTCGGCGGCCGGCGCCGCCGCGCTCGCCGACACCGCATCGGCCCTCGCGCGCGGCGAGGGGCTAACGGCCCACGCGCGCTCGGCCGAGTATCGAGGCACCGGTGAAAAACAATGAAATCACTGGCGAAGCACAAGCGGCACGACCAACGGCCATGAGTCACCTGATCGAGACGCTGATCCGCCCCGAGATCCAAGCGCTCAAGGCGTATCATGTGCCGGATGCCACCGGCCTGATCAAGCTCGACGCGATGGAGAATCCTTACCGCTGGCCCGAGGCGCTGCGCGATGACTGGCTCGCCGCATTGCGCGAGGCCGAGCTAAACCGCTATCCAGATCCACAGGCCCGCGATCTGCAAGCGGCGCTGCGCGAGGCGATGGCGATCCCGCCCGAGATGGGCCTGCTGCTCGGCAACGGCTCCGATGAGCTGATCCAGATGCTGGCGCTCGCGGTGGCCGCACCCGGTAAACAGACGCGCGCGGATGCTGCTGAGGCCGATGGAGAAGCGTTGGGTGAGGCGCCGGCTGGGACCTTGGCTAAGGCGGCCTCGGGCCGCCCGACCCTGCTCTCGCTTGATCCCGGCTTCGTGATGTACCGGATGATTGCGCGCTTTGTCGGACTTGAGTATGTCGGCGTCCCGCTGAGCGCGGCTGATTTCGCGCTCGATCTGGACGCTACCCTGGCTGCGATCGGGCACCACCGGCCGTTGCTGACCTTCATCGCCTATCCGAACAATCCGACCGGCAACCTCTTCGATCCGGCGGTGATCGAGCGGATCATCGCCGCCAGCCCCGGCCTGGTCATCGTCGATGAGGCCTATGCGCCCTTCACCGACGCCAGCTTCCTGCCACGGCTCGGCGACTGGCCGAATCTACTGGTCATGCGCACCGTCTCGAAGATGGGCCTGGCCGGACTGCGGCTCGGCTATCTGGCCGGACCGGCAGGCTGGATCGAGCAGATCGACAAGGTGCGCCTGCCCTACAACATCAATTGCCTGAGTCAGGCCAGCGCCACCTTCGCGCTGCGCCATCGCGATGTCCTCGACGCACAGACCGAGATAATCCGCAGCGAGCGCGGCCGACTCGCCAGCGCCCTCGCCGAACTCGACGGGGGCCAAGGCCGACTCAAGCCGTTCCCAAGCGATGCTAACTTCATCCTGGTTCGCACCCGGCCTGGTCGAGCGGGCGCGCTCTTCACCGGCCTGCGCGAGCGCGGCATCCTGATCAAGCACCTCGACGGCACCCATCCCCTGCTCGCCGACTGCCTGCGCATCACCGTCGGCACGCCAGACGAAAACGCCGCGCTGCTCAACGCCCTTGTCGCGCTGCTCGACGATCACTGAGGTGATGATTTCACCGGCTTGACCCCGCCCTTGCGCCTGAGACCATAGCCGACCCGATAGACATCCGGCATATTGGCGGCTTTGGTGGCTTTGGTGGCTTTGGTGGCTTTGGTGGCTTTGGATGTCTTGGGCGCCGATGTCTTCGCGCGCGACTTAACCGGCTCGCCATCGGAGATCGCGAGTACCAGGCCCAGGCTCGCGAAGACGGTCAGCAGGCTACTGCCGCCATGACTGATCAGCGGCAAGGTGATCCCGGTGAGCGGCAGGGCCTTGGTGACGCCGCCGATGTTCAGCAACGTCTGCACGCTCAGCACAGTGGCCACACCAGTTGCCGCCATCAGCCCGAAGGGCGTGCGCGCCCGCGCGGCCAAGGTCAGCAGACGCGTCAGCAGCACCGCGAACAACAGCAACAACAGCAGGCTGCCGGCAAAGCCAAGCTCTTCAGCCCAGACCGCATAGATCAGGTCCGACTCCGCAATCGGTGTATAGCGCGGGCGCGCCTCGCTGAAGCCCTCGCCCCAGAGTCCGCCCGCGTACATCCCGGACAGGCCTTGCAGTACCTGCCAACCGGCCCCGGTCGGGTCGGCAAAGGGGTTCATCCAAACCTCGACGCGACGCAGGCCGTGGCTGAAAAAGCGGATCAGGACCGCGCCAGCCGCACCACCCAGCACCAAGCCATAGAGCAGGTAACCGGGCTGTCGGGTGCCCGCCGCCAAGACCGCGATCAGCGTCAGACCCAGGATCAACACCAGCCCGAGGTCACGCTGCAGCAGCAGCATCGGTAGCAACGCGCCCCAGACCAGCAGCAGCGGCCAGTGCGGACGCAGCGGGGGCAACAGACCGCGCCAGCGGCTGAGCTGCTTGAGGTGTTGATCGATGAAGGCGGCGGTGAATAGCACCATGGTCAGCTTCAGCAGCTCGGTCGGCGTGATGAAGCCGAGAGCGTACACCGCACCGCGATAGCGTTGCCCCGTCACCAGCACCAGCGCCATGAGTAGCAACGAGAATCCGCCCCAGACCCAGGTCGCGCGCGCGGCAAGCCGATAGCGGCCTTGGCGGCCAGCAATCGCGATAGTCAACATCAGTGCGACCCCAAGCGGCAGCAATGCAAGCTTGGACCCGTTCAGCGCTCCAGCGCCGAAGAGTCCGGTCCGCACTTGAGCCAACAAGCCGATCGCGCTCAGTAACGCCGTGACGGGAAGCAGCAGCTGATCGCCACGGAAGCGCGCCAGCACCAAGCTCAGATGAGCACTGACGAAGGCGCCCATGAACACGAGCAAGGGGATCAGGGCGCTGAGCCGCACATCCAGCCCCTCCTTGGTCTGCGCGCCAAGCAACATCAGATACCCAAGGAGCGCGATCAACAGCGCCCACAGCAGCAGTTGACGCTCTGGTGCGCGTAGCAGCCAGAAATCCTCAAGGTTTGTTGGTGTAGCGCGGCTCATCATAGGCCTTGCTCTGCGGCCTTGAGCAGCAGATCGCGCGCGATGGGCGCCGCGACCGTCGAGCCGTATCCGCCATGCTCGACCAACACCGCGAACGCAAGCTGCGGCGCCGATACCGGTGCAAAACCGATGAACCAGCTATGTGAAGCACCTTGCGGATTCTCGGCGGTGCCGGTTTTGCCGGCGATCTCAAGCCCAACGGTCTCAATCCCGCGACCGGTGCCCTCGCTCACCGCGCCCCGCAACATCACCCGGAGCCGACGCGCGGTATCGGCGCTCATGAAGCGTGTCAGCGTCTCAGGCGGGCTATCGCGCAGCAGACGCGGGCGCATCGCCACACCCTCGTTGGCGATCGCCGCCGCAATCAGCGCCATGTATGCTGGCGTTGCCGTGACCCGACCCTGACCAATCGCCGCCTGCGCCAATCCGTAACGATCGCGCTCGGGGATCGGCTCAAGCCGTGCGGACTGTAGCCGCAGCGTCCCCGAGGGACCACCAACAAAGGCGATCGAGCGGTTGAAGGAGAACCGCTGACCGGTCGTTGCAAAGGCCCGGTGGCCGCCCAGGATGCCCAGCTGGGCGAAGAAGACATTCGAGGACTTGGCCAGCGCCGTGGAGAGATCAAGCGAGCCATGTCCGGCCCAGGCCCGACCGGCGCGCTTCGCCTCGTAGTATTCGTGATCCCGGATCGGCCGATAGCGACTCGAGGTGGTGTAACCCTCGGCGGGACAGTCCAAACGGCCACGAAAGCCCGTCTCCAAGGCCTGCGCGGCGAGCACCACCTTGAAGCTGGAACCTGGCGGATACTGGCCCTGAGTGGCCCGATTCATCAGCGGGTTGGTCGCATCAGCGCCAGTGAACACAGTCGGTTGCAGCCGATTGGGATCGAAGCCGGGCACGCTCGCCAGCACCAGCACGGCGCCATCGGCGGGCCGGAGTATCACCACGGCGCCGCGCCCGACGGGCTTGGCCGCCGCGATCCGCTCGACCGCCAGCTGCTGCAGCTCGGCATCCAGAGTAGTGACCAGATCCTGGCCACGCGGGCGCTTGCTCTGGGTCAACACCTGGCGTCCAAGCTCGCCCCAGTCGCCGAGGCTCTTTAGCGTCGCTCCATTCAGCGCGTGGTTGGCGATAGCCTCGATACCGCTCAGCCCAAAGCGCGGATCGGCATAACCCACGGCATGCGCGAAGACCGGCCCATAGGGATAGACACGCTCGGCGGCGCCGTCACGATTGCGACTCTCGGCCAAGACCCGACCGCGTCGATCGAGGATACGGCCGCGTTGAATCCAGTGCGCGGGATTGAACTGTCGTCGGTCATGCGACTGCATGAAGGCGATGAACTGCGGTCGTGCCATCCCACCGAGCTGCCAGGTCGCCTGATAGGCCAGGATGGCCACCAAGGCCAACGTCAGCACACCCACCGCCGGCAACAGCCAAGCGCGCGGCCGCGCCAAATGCCGCAGCGGCACGGCCGCGCGCAGCCGAAAGGCCTGCCAGAGCCAGAACAGCAACGCGAGCGCAAAGGCCAGATGCAGGCCGACGCGCATGGCCTCCCAGGACGGCGAGCGAAACAGGTCGTTGAGCAGCTCCATGTCAGGCGCAAGCATACCCGAGAACGGGATCGATCTTCCGGCTACAATCTGCTCGATGACCCGGCGCCGTCACGGCTCGCTGGTACCAGCGCCGCAAGCCCCAGGGTCCGATGATGCAGATAAGCCGGCGAATCGCCCGCCCAACCCAGCGGAGTCCAAGATGTCCAAAGACCAGCCCCGCCACGGCCGCACCGGCCAGACTATTGATGGCAGCAAGCTCGACCGCGTCGTCGCTAGCGCCCGCCGCGCGATGGACGAGCGCGCCGCCGGCTATCGCGAGCAGGCGCTCAAGCTCTACCCCTGGGTGTGCGGGCGCTGCGCGCGTGAATTCGACCGCAGTAACCTGCGCGAGCTGACCGTGCATCATAAGGACATGGACCACGACAACAATCCGCCCGACGGCAGCAACTGGGAGCTGCTCTGCCTCTACTGTCACGACAACGAGCATCAGAAGTACGAGGAGCATCTAGCCGCCGTCGCGGCCGGGCGTGACACCAGCGCCACCGGTGGACGCACCACTGCGCCCAGCACTCATAATCCCTTTGCCGGTCTGGCCGATCTGCTGAAGAAGGATTGACGCGCACCGCCGAAGCGCGAAAGCCGAAAGCGGGGAATCGGGAGTCGGGCTCGCAACGCGGCGTTAGCCGCAACTCAGGGCCTCCACCTCCCGGACGATCAGCTCGAAGACCACGGACGGGCTCTCTTCGTGCCCAAGATGACCAAGCCCCGGGAGCCGCCGCAGCCGCGCCGCCGGAAGCAACCGCTGCGCGCGCTCGGCCTCGCTCGGCGGCACCATGCGATCCTCCTCGAAGCCCACCAACACCAACGTCGGCCGTAGCTGCGGCAGCTCGCGCACCAGGGGCTCGAGATCCCAGTTGGCCATCATGTTGAGTGCCGCCGCCAGATGCCCAGGGTAGGCGATCAGCAGCCGATACAGCGCAACCCCCTCCGGGCTCAGGCGCGAGCCGGTGCCATCGACCATGCGCTTGACACTGCGCGGATCCTTGCGTGCGCCCTGGGCGAAGAAGCGCGGCACAATCGAGCTGCGGGCAAAGAGCTTGGCCGCCGGCGAAAACCATTTCCCGGCAAACCCACGCAAGGGCAGCAATGCACCGCTGAGGCTGATCAACAGCCTAGGTTCGATGCCGCCATCCAGGCACAGGCGCGCCAAGATCGCCGCGCCAGCCGAATGACCGACGGCGATCTCGGGCGCGAAGCCGATCTGCTTGGTCAAGGCGCCAATGGCTGCGGCCATGCCCGGCAATGACAACTGCTTCGGCGCTGGCGCCGAGGTAAAGCTATGACCGGGAAGGTCGAGCGCGAGTACCTGATACCGCGTGGCGAGCAATGGCAACAGCCCACCCCAAGAGTGCGAGGCCGCGCCGGTGCCGTGAATCAACAGCAACGGCGGGCCGCTGCCGGCCTCCTGGATGTGCCAACGCAGCCCGCCGGCCTCGACGAAGCGACTGTAGTCGCGATTCGGCCAACTGTGCCCATCGCGTTCCCAGACCGGCCTGTCGTTCATCACCGAAGCGGAGGTCATGGGTACCCAGTCCGCAGCGGCGTGTGCATCGGCGGCATGTGTATCAGCTGACCGCCTGCACCGCGCCGGAAAGCGCGCGCGCATCGGCATGCGGCAGCGGCAGATAGACCGCGCCCATCTCGCGCGCCAGGTTCTCGGCGTCCGGCCTTGGTCGCGGTGACATATCCACCACCAGCGCTTTCAGCTCGGCGACCCGGAAGGCGCGCGCCGAGGCCTGCGCATCCTCGGCCGCCTGCGCACGGCCACCGATGCCATCACGATTGACGTTCGCGCGGCCATCGGTGAGCAGGATCACCACCGCCGTGCCACCGCGTCGGGTCACCCCATCGGCGAGCGACAGCGCAGCATCGATGCCAGAGGCCAGCGGCGTGCCGCCACCGCCGGGCAGACTGGCCAGGCTGCGCTTGGCACGCACCAGCGAGCGCGTCGGGGGCAGCAGGATCTCGGCGCCCGGACCCCGGAAGGCAATCATCGCCACGCGATCGCGACGCACATAGCAATCGGCCAGCAGCAACTCGACCGCGCCCTTGGCCTCGGCGAGGCGATGCAGCGCCGCCGAGCCCGAGGCATCGACGACGAAGATCGTCGTCGTCTCCGAGCGTTGGCGATAGCGGGTGATGCGAAAATCATCGCGCCGCACCTCGACCAGCACCTCGGACGCGCCGCCCTTCTCGGCGCGCTCCTGGCGGCGCAACCGCTGCCAGGGCGCCGCGACGCGCAGCGTATCGATCACGTTCAGCCGCGCGCCGGCGCCGGGCTCGCCGCGCCGAGTGCCGGCCGGTCGGCCACGCAGTGAGCCACTCTGAATGGCCCCCGACTTACCGCTCGAGTTCGAGCGTTGGCGCATCGCGCCCATCTGCAACATGGCCAACAGATTTGGCGGAATGGCCGCCTGCGCGGACTCTAGCACCTGCTCCTCGAGCGGCTTGTCCATCTCCTGCTGTGGTGTCTGGTCCTGATCCTGTTGCTCGTCCTGATTGTCTTCCGGCGGTGGCGGCGGCTCCTCGGCCTGTTGCTCCTCGTCCGGCTGCTCCGGCATCGGAATGCGGGTCGCGCGCGGCGCCAGCACCAATCGAGCCGCCGCGCTCACATCGGCGGACTCGACCCGATCGCGTCCGGCGAGCGCGGCCGAGGCGCGCGCCACCCGGAAGGCGGCGAGCGACGAGCGCAGCGAATCGACGCCGAGCGCCAACGCCGTTCCACAGAGCGCTTCGATGGCCTCGTCATCGATGGCTATCTCCGACAGCCGATGCCGCGCCGACTGGATCTCGCTGGGGTCGATGTCAGAGGCGATCGCCTCGGTGTAACGAATGTCGCCGAGATCGAGCAGGAAGGCGAAGCGATCGAGCAACGTATGCGGCACCTGCTCTTCGTCGTTCGCGCCCTCATCGAGCGCCACCACTCCGACCCGCGCCGAGGTCCGTGCGGTGATCCCGTCGCGCTCGACCTGGATCTCGCCGTTATCGAGCGCCGTGCTCAAATAGGCGGCGGTGGAACGACCGACGCGCTCGGCCATCGCCAACTGCACCACACCGCCATCGGCCTCGGCGAGGAGTCCGCGTTCGGCGACCGGGCGCCCGGCGTGCAAGGTCGCGGCGAGGTCGAGCCCACCGAGCAGACGGCCGTCGGCGATATGCAGCGGGATGCGCCGAAAGGGCAGCTCCGGCGGCAGCAGCTCACGCAGCAGCTCCATCCAGAGATCGCGCACCGGCCCAGGCAGCGCCCGCACCGAGATGCCGCCGCTACCGGCCGGATCGACCGCGAACAGCGCGGCCGCGAGACAAGCATCGTCCCAGCGCGCACTGTGATCGGGCAGCGAGGGCTGGGTCTCGTCGCTCATTCCCCGAACAGCTCTTCGATGGCGCGCTCGACGCGGGTGGTGGAGCCGGCATCATCGAGCACATTGCGGCGCAGCCGGTGGCGCAGGGCCGGCGGCGCGACCCGCTTCAGATGCTCATCGGTCACGCTGTCGTCACCCTCGAGCGCGGCGAAGGCACGCGCGGCGCGGATCAGCGTCAGCTCGCCGCGCAGGCCGTCGGTGCCGAGCTTCATGCACAGCTCGGAGGCGCGCTCGAGTGCCGCATCCGGCACCTCGACATTGGGCAGTCGCTCCTTGGCATTCATGATCTGGCGCCGCACCTTGGCGTCCTTACGCTTGTATTTCTCGATGAAGGCCGGCGGATCGCGCTCGAACTCATCGCGCAGGCGCACCACCTGAACGCGCGATTTCAGATCCTGCGGCGTGCTGATCTCGACCGACAGGCCAAAGCGGTCGAGCAACTGCGGGCGCAGCTCACCCTCTTCCGGGTTGCCGCTGCCGACCAGCACGAACTTGGCCGGATGGCGCACGCTCAGGCCTTCACGCTCGACCACATTCTCGCCACTGGCGGCCACATCGAGCAGCGAATCGACGAGATGGTCCTCGAGCAGGTTGACCTCGTCGATATAGAGAAAACCGCGGTGCGCGCGCGCTAGCAAACCCGGCTCGAACGCCTTCTCGCCGCGCGTCAGGGCCTTCTCCAGGTCCAGCGCGCCGATGACGCGGTCCTCGGTGGCACCGAGCGGCAGGTCGACCACCGGCACCTGCGTCTTGCGCACCTTGACCTTGCCGTTGGCCTTGCGCCCCCGGCACTGCTCGCAGAGTCCCGATTCCGGGGCATCCGGGTCACAGTTGTAGATGCAGCGATCAATCACGCGCATGGTCGGCAGCAGGGCTGCGAGCGCGCGAATCGCCGTCGATTTACCCGTACCGCGATCGCCGAACGCGAGCACGCCACCGATACTCTGATCCGTTGCCGCGATCAGGATCGCGAGCTTCATCTCCTCTTGGGCGACAATGGCGGAAAAGGGGAAGGCAAGCGGCATAGTTGTTTGAACCTAATTGGGTGGGCCTGATAGGTAGCCCTGGTCGGTAGCTGGTCTCGCGCAAACGCGAGTGCGGCAAGACCCTAGCGTCGGGGATTCTTGTCGGTCAAGCCGAACCGTTCGTTTGCTTGCGCTGGCTCAGCGCGGCATCTTGTGGCGCATCTTACAGCGAGCGCATGCGCCGCTGCCAACAAACCTCTTGCAACGGAGCGGACGCCCAGTCGCGCCAAGTCACCTCATGCCTCTCCCGAGACGACCAAGCACGATGATTGCTTCTGGGATCGACGCTGAGACCGACGCTGGCAGCTGTCATTCTGAACCAGGCGACCTGAGCCAGCTGATTGAGCGACGGCGGGCGCTCGGCGATGCCAGTGCGTTGCGGATTGGCGAACGGCGTTGGTCCTATGCCGAGCTTGCGACGCTCACCGAGCAACGCGCGAGCGCGCTTACACAGGCCGGAGTGTCAGCGGGCGAGCTGGTACTTTGCCCAACCACCCCGGTGCTCGATTCGCTGCTGATGCAATGGGCGCTGGCTCGACTCGGGGTGGCGATGCTGCCGATACGAGCCGATCTTCCCGACGCGCGGCGCGAGGCGCTGATCCGCGCGACCGGCGCTGAATGGTGGTGGGGGCCCGCCGCAGGCGATGGCGATGCGGAGTCGGCTACCCGCTCAGCAGGCAAACTGATCGACAGCCGACGTGCCCAGGCCCCAACCTCGGTCGCAGACCCCACCGCAGCCCGAGCGGCAGCGGTAGCGGCAACGAGAATGACAACGACGGCGGAGCCAACCACAGCCGTCGTGACCGAAGCCGCGATCACGCCGATTCTCCTGGTCGAGACCAGCGGCAGCAGCGCGGAGCCCAAGATCGTGATGTTGAGCGCGGCGACGATCCTCACCTCTTGCCAGGCCGTGAATGCGCGCCTCGAGCTGAGGCGCGGCGATCGCTGGCTCTGCGTGCTGCCCCGCCATCATGTCGGCGGGCTGGCCATCGGCTATCGCTGCGCGCTTGCTGGCGCCGAGCTGCAGGTGCAATCGCGCTTCGCGGCCGACGCGGTGCACGCGGCGCTTCGGGAGGATGGCATCACGCATCTCTCGCTTGTGCCCGCTCAATTGGAGCGCTTGCTGAGCTTCGATCCAACGCCGCCGGCATCGCTGCGAGCCGTGCTGCTGGGCGGACAGGGGCTCGATGCTGGGCTCGCCCGGCGCGCGGTCGATCACGGCTGGCCGCTCTATCTCGGCTATGGCATGAGCGAGACCTTCTCACAGATCGCCGGCGGCTGGATCGGTGCCGATGGCGTGCCACCGCAGGGCCTGATCCCGCTCGCCGGTGTCGAACTCGGCTGCCCGAGCTGCGCGGAAGCCAGCGCAGCACCATCCCAGCAACCAGCCGCGCGGCACGCCCAGCCGCTTCGCCTTCGAGCGCCCATGCTGATGCTCGGCTATGCCAATCCGGCGCGCAGGCCCGGTGATGGCCTCGAGGACGGCTGGCTGCGGACCTCGGACCTCGCCTGCCGACTGCCAAGTGGCGGTTTGCAGGTGCTGGGCCGCGCGGACGATGTAGTGCTCATCGCCGGCATCAATGTGCTGCCGGCCGAGATCGAGCGTGAGATCGCGCAGCTCGATCAGATCACCGAGGTCGCCGTCGTCGGCGTGCCTGACCCGACCTGGGGTCATCGACTGGTCGCGCTCTATAGCGGCCGGATCGAACCATCACAGCTCGAGGCCTGGTGTCGCGCCAATCTGCCTTCGCACCAGCGACCACGAGGCCTCGCGCGCCTTGAATCCCTGCCGATGCTCGGCTCCGGCAAGCGCGACCGGCGCTCCATCGCCGCCCGCGCCGCCGAGATCGCTCAGTCCGGCTGAAGGACAAAGGCTGTTTCGGCGCCATCACCGCCCGCGCTGCCGATGATGGTTGGCATGCCCGCAATACGATGATCGAACCACCAACCGCGCAACATAGATCTCAGGCGCTCAGGCGTCGGATTCTGAGCGCGGGGGCAGCACGGCGAGGGCGTGCGCGAGTTCGGATGGGAGCGGTTGGCGCTTGCCAACCCTGGGATCGATCGCCGCATGCACGCTCAGCGCCGTCGCCACCTCACGCTCGCCGATGAAAAACCCATAGGCCAGGCTGAAGCCTTGCTCGGCGAGTTCGGCGCGTTCGATCCTGATAGCGACCTCATCGCCGTGGTGCATCGGGCGCCGAAAATTGGCCTCGACGTGCACCAAGGGTAGACCGAGCTGGCGCCCGCGAATCAGGCCATCGAGCGGCCAGCCGATGCGCGCCATCATCGCCTCATAGGCATCATGGGCGTGGCGGAACAGATGCGCGAAGAACAGCACGCCAGCGGCATCGGTATCATGCAGCGCGACGCGGAACCGATGCTCGATGATCGGCGCTGTCATGTGGGGCGTTGTCATGTGCCCTGCGTGAGGCTTGATGCCAGCGCTTGATCCAGGGCCGAGCCCTGGCCCGCCACCTGACCTTGACCCGCAGCCTGATCCGTCACAGAGGTGGCACCAGAGGCTGGCAGCTCGGCCTCGTAGGCAGCCCAGGCAATATGCGATTCGCTCAACTGGATGCGCATCCTGGTCAAGCCCTTGGCGGCCTCGCCAAGATCGCCGGCCGCGATGCGCGCCGCCATCCGCTCGAAGATGGCCCCCGCAAGGAACTCGGTGGTCGTATTGCGACCCTTGAACGCCGGATGCTCGTCCAGGTTGCGGTAGTCGAACTCAACGAGCACTTCGCGCAAGATCATCGACGCCTGACCGATATCGACCACCAGGCCATCGGCATCCAACGTCAGGCGCCGCAGCTCGCAATCGACCACATAGGTGGCGCCATGCAGTTGCTGCGCCGGGCCGAAGACCTCGCCGCGAAAACTGTGCGCGATCATGATGTGGTCGCGGACACACAGGCTATACATCGTTCATCACCATGAAGCTTCGTTACTACATCTTACTGCTGTTACTCGGGTTTGGCCTGGTGCCGTTGATCGTTGCGGTGCTGATCAACCTGCCCCTGGTGTTGGATCGCACCGCGATGTTCTACCAGAAGGCCTACATGCAGAACCTGCGCGCCGATTTCCGCGATCTCGACCAACATCTCGCCAGCCGGCACGAGATGATTCGGCTGCTGGCCAAGCTGCCAGAGCCAGGCATCCTCCTTGGCGAGGCCGGCGATGAAGAGACCATCGATCTCGCGCGCGCTCGTTATACGGGCTGGATCAATCAGATGCTCAACGATCAGGCGGATCTGATCGAGATCCTTTTCGTCGACAGCGATGGCAACGAGCGGTTCTGGCTCGCGCGTGACGTCAAGACTCTGGAATGGCGCCCGACCGAGCACCCACCCGACCCGCCAAGCCGTGGCTTCACCAGCGCCGGGCTCAAACTGAAGCCCGGCGAGGTCATCGTCAGCCGGATTCGGGTCAATTCCTTCGCCGCGAGCGAGGATCCACGGCAACTGATGACGCTGCAACTCGCAAGCCCCGTTGGTCAGCACCCCAAAGGCGAGCATAAGCCACTGGGGTTGCTGTTGATGACGATCGATGTCGGTGGGCTCGCCAACTTCTATCGCGACACCCTGTGGGTCACCGACGATGGTCGCTATCTGCGCCCCGGCGAGCCCTTTAGCGAAGAAGCGCTCGCATTCGCCGATTTTCCCGGCCTGGACGCCATCTTCGAGGATGGCAAGCTCGCCCTCTGGAAAGGCGATCATGGGCCGCCGCTGCTGTGGGTGCCGATGTTCCTGACCGAGAACGCGCGTCCGCTCTGGGTCGGACGACCGGTCGACCCCTCGCCGCTGGCCAGCTTCCGCAACGCCCTGATCTCGCGCGTGCTGAGCATCGTGCTGGTGCTGATCCTGGTGGTGTTGATCATTGCGCGCTGGCTCGCTTCACGCGCCGAGCGCTTCGGCCAGGAACTGACCAGCGGTGTGCGCGGCATCCTGCGTGAAGAGCATCGGCAACGCTTCCGCTGGCGCGGACCGAGCGAGGTGCGCGAACTCGGCAAGCAGCTCAATGCGTTGGCGCGCAGCCATGCCGAGCATCTGAGCGCCGAGCGCCAGCACATGCGCCAGCTCGAGCAATCGAATCAGTACAAATCGGAGTTTCTGGCCAATGTCAGCCACGAGTTGCGCACGCCCTTGAACTCGATCCTGTTGCTCTCGAAGCTGCTTGCCGCCGATGAATCGGGCTTGGACGATGATCAGCGACGTCAGGCTAGGGTCATCAACGAGGCTGGCCGCGATCTGTTGGCGATGATTGATAATGTCCTCGACATCTCGCGCATCGAGGCCGGAGCGGTCACCGTGCATCTGGAGTGGGTGGTGATCCGACCCATGATCGACGAACTCGTCGGCATGCTCAGCCCCATCTTCTCGGACAAGGGCCTGGCGCTGCGGGTCGAGTTCAACGCCTCGGCGCCGACGCGGATCTACAGCGATCAAGCCAAGATCCGCCAGATCCTGAAGAACTTTCTCTCCAACGCCGCCAAGTTCACTCCACACGGCCAGGTCACCATCACCGTCAAGGCCGGCGACCAGCGCTACCCGCTCACGCTCGCGGTCAGGGATACCGGGATCGGCATCCCGGCGGGTAAGGAGGAGGTGATCTTCGAGGCCTTTCGTCAAGCCGATGGCTCGACCCGACGGCGCTACGGCGGCACCGGCCTCGGGCTCTCGATCAGCAAGGAGCTGGCGCATCTGCTGGGCGGCCAGATCAAGGTCACCAGCCCCCCTGGGCAGGGCTCCTGTTTCACGCTTCATCTGCCTCTGTTCCGCGATCCCAGTACCTGTTCGGCAGTCGAGGTCATCCAGGCCCAAGAGGCGGCGTCGCTAACCGAGGTCTCCGCGTGGTCTCATCCATCGAGTGCAACCCAGCGCGCGGCCCTTGGGTCTTATCCTGGCATCGACACTGCTGACGAGCAGGAAGCGCTCGCGCCCCCTGCATCCTCGGACCCCACGCGAGACTACTCCGATGCCTGGGTCCTACTCGTCGAGCGCGATGTGCAGAGCCTGGTCGCGGTCACGGCTGAACTCGAAGCCCTTGGACTTCAGGTACAAACCGCCGCCGACGAGGAGGAAGCCTTGGAAACCCTCTCCGAGGAGCACGATTGTTCGATGCTACTGCTCGCATGCCTTGATGCCGAGGATGCCTGTGATACGATCACCCACCTTCGGCGGACGGCGTGGCTGACCGAGCTGCCGATCGTTGTACTCGGCGCTCTGGATTCAGCCGCGCAAGGGCGCTGTCTCGAGGCCGGGGCGTGCTGTTTCCTGAACAAGCCGATCGAACCAGCCGCCTTGGCGAATCTCATCCACTCTTCGTTACGGCCCGGGGCCGGCCTTGGTGCCGACCCCCGGGACAACCCCAGGGAAAACGAGGATCTCGAGGAGACGGCATGATGGGCGGAGTCGATTACAAGCTACTCATCGTCGACGATCACGCGCATAACCTCTATACACTGCGCACGCTGATCGAAAAGCATCTGAAAGCAACGGTACTCGAGGCCTCTTCCGGCCGCGAAGCGATTGATCTCACGCTCAGCCATCACGACATCGATCTGATCATCCTCGATGTGCAGATGCCGGAGATGGACGGCTTTCAGACCGCCTCATTGCTCAAGCTGCGGCGCCGCTCGCGCGATATCCCGATCATCTTCCTCACCGCCGCCTTCAAGGCCGAGGAATTCCAACGACGCGGGTTTGCGGTCGGGGCCGTCGATTATCTGCTCAAACCGATCGACGACAACCTCCTGATCAACAAGATCAGCACCTATTTCAGACTGATCGAGAAGGAACGCTCGCTCAACCGCGAGCTGGAGATCAAGGTCGCCGAGCGCACCGCCGAACTGGCCGAGGCCCGGCAGTACCTCGCCAACATCCTTGCGTACATAGGCGAGGCGCTGCTGGTGCTCACGCCCGAGGGCGAGATCAAGATCACCAATCCGGCCGCCTGCCGGATGCTGGGCTATCCCGAGTCCGATCTGCTCGGGCTCTCGATCGGCGATGTGTTCGAGGAAGAGGGCGACGCAGAGGCCGGCGCCTTCATGGGCACCTGGCTCGAGGCGCTGATCCGCACTGGCGCGCTGGCCAAGATCGATGCGCGCTTCATCGCCAGCGATGGACGACGCGTGCCGATCTTGTTTTCTCGCACTGCAATAAAAGATACTGATGGGACAATAACGGATATCATCTGCATCGCAAAGGACATGAGCGGGTACAGGCGTATCCAAAACGACGATGTCATGGAAGCGAGCGCGACCACCAACACTGACAGGACGATGGAGGCTGACCATGACGAATGAACTGCCAGCCGAACATGCCGACCCCGAAGATACGACCCTCACGGCGATGGCCCTGAAGGCCATGGCGCATCCCTTGCGTTGGAAGATCCTCTGTTCGCTCGGTCGAAACGAACTCTCGGTCGGCGAGATCGTCGAACGCACCGGCACCTCGCAGAGCAACATCTCCCAGCACCTAGAGCAGTTGCGCAACAAGAACATCGTCGTCGCGCGCAAGGAGGCCAATCGGATCTTCTATCGCATCCGTAACGATCAACTGCTGGAGCTGATCGGCATCATGCGCGACGTGCTCTGTCCGGCCAATCTCGACGATCGTTATCCCCGCTAAACAGCCTACTCAAGACGGAACCCTGATCACTCGCGCATGCTTGACGAAAACGACTGGTTTACCGAGATCGCCGATGCCGCTGGCAGCGCCTTTTCACTCCGTGTGACAGGCCGGGTGCATCGCGAACAGACCCCGTTTCAGACCATCGAGGTCTACGCCACCGAGACCTTCGGTCATCTGATGGTCATCGACGGCTTCACGATGCTCTCGAGCCGGGAGAACTTCCTCTATCACGAGATGCTCGCGCATCCCGTGCTGTTCACCCATCCCAACCCCAAGCGGGTCGCGATCATCGGCGGCGGCGACTGCGGCACCCTGCGCGAGATCCTGCGCCACGCCGAGGTCGAGTCTGCAGTGCAGATCGATATCGATGAGCGCGTCACCCGCGTTGCCGAGACCTTCTTTCCGGAGTTGACCGAGTCGAACCACGATCCGCGCGCCACCCTCTTGTTCGAGGACGGGATTCGCTGGATGCAACAGGCGCCCGCGCAGTCGCTCGATGTGATCATCATCGACAGCACCGATCCGGTCGGGCCCGCCGAAGGCCTGTTTACCACCGCCTTCTATCGTGACTGCCATCGCGCCCTCGCTGCGGGCGGTCTGCTGGTACAGCAGAGCGAATCGCCGCTGTATCACATGGATATCATCCAGGGCATTTATGCCGATACGCGTGCCGCCGGGTTCGAGGATCACGCCACCCTGTTCTTCCCGCAGGCGATCTATCCGTCGGGCTGGTGGAGCGCCACCATGGCGAGTCGCGATGGCAAGCTGCCGGCCTTCCGCGCTGAGGCAGCAGCAACGCCGACCTTCCAGAGCCAGTATTACACCGCCGAGATCCATCGCGCGGCGCTAGCCCAGCCGGCATTCTTCAAGCGTGCGTTCGCGGCGAGCGGCTACAACGCCTCCTGAGGTCGCCCTAAACGCAACACGGGGCCCGAAGGCCCCGCTGCAAGGTCGATTGCGCAGCCGCGCTATCCGTCAGATTCCGCCACCGCGAGAGCCAACGAATTCCGGGTAGGCCTCGAGTCCGCATTCGCCGACATCGACACCTTCGTACTCTTCCTCTTCGCTGACGCGGATGCCCATGGTCAGCTTGATCAGCAGCCAGACGATGATGGAAGCGATGAAGACCCAGGCGAAGATCGCGGCAAGACCGATCAGTTGCGGCAAGATACCCGCATCAGAATTGGTGATCGGAACCGCCAGCAGGCCCCACATGCCGATCACGCCATGGACCGAGATCGCGCCAACCGGATCATCGATGCGCAGCTTATCCAAGGCGATGATCGCGAACACCACGACGACGCCACCGACGCCACCAATCAGGGTCGCGGCCAATGGGGTCGGCGCGAGCGGCTCGGCCGTGATCGCCACCAAGCCAGCCAGGGCGCCATTGAGGGCCATGGTCAAGTCCGCTTTACCGAAGACCAGCCGCGCGGTGATCAGTGCGAAGACCAGGCCACCCGCCGCCGCCATGTTGGTGTTGACGAAGACCGCAGCGACATTGTTTGCCGAGTCGATATCCGAGACCTTGAGTTCGGAGCCACCGTTGAAGCCAAACCAACCGAGCCAGAGGATGAAGGTACCGAGCGTCGCCAAGGGCATGTTGGCGCCGGGGATGGCGTTGATCGACCCGTCCTTACCGTACTTACCCTTACGCGCGCCAAGCAGGAGCACGCCGGCAAGCGCCGCCGAGGCACCCGCCAAGTGGACGATGCCAGAGCCGGCGAAGTCGCTGAAACCGAGTTCGCTGAGCCAGCCACCGCCCCAGGTCCAATATCCCTCGAGCGGATAGATGAACCCGGTCATGAAGACCGCGAATAGCAAGAAGGCCCAGAGCTTCATGCGCTCGGCCACAGCTCCCGAGACGATCGACATCGCGGTGGCCACGAACACGACCTGGAAGAAGAAATCGGACATCCCCGAGTAGTAGGTCTCGCCATCACTGCCGATCACTTCGTCGACGGCATTATCACCTCCAAACATGAAGGCCCAGTTGATGTCCGGAAAGATGCCATTGCCATCGCTCGGGTACATGAGACCGTAACCGATGAGCATGTACATAATGCTGGCAATCGCAAACAGGGCGACGTTCTTGGTCAGGATCTCGGCGGTATTCTTCGCCCGCACCAGACCGGCCTCAAGCATCGAAAAGCCGGCGGCCATCCACATGACCAAGGCGCCCGAGACCAGGAAGTAGAATGTATCCAACGCATAGGCGAGCTGGATGATCGGTTCTTCCATTGTTACATTCCTCCGTTGCCGAGTTAGAGTGCGTCCGGACCGGTCTCGCCGGTGCGGATACGAATGACCTGATCGACGTCGCTGACGAAGATCTTGCCGTCGCCGATCTTGCCGGTGCGAGCGGCGTTGCTGATCGCCTCGATGACCTGATCGACCAAGCTGTCATCGATCGCGATCTCGACCTTGATCTTGGGGAGGAAATCGACGACGTACTCGGCGCCGCGATAGAGTTCGGTATGGCCCTTCTGGCGACCGAAGCCCTTCACCTCGATGACGGTGATACCCGAGACGCCGATATCGGCCAGCGCCTCGCGCACGTCATCAAGCTTGAAGGGTTTGATGATGGCAGCAACCAACTTCATGAATGTGCTCCGTGGGATTGAAAGCGGCCGGCTTCATTCAGGCCAACCGCTTGTATATGATGGCAAATCGAGACGCTAAGCCCTCAGAACTCCTTGGCCCAGCTCACCCAGAACTTCGGGTCGTTGTCGTAACCCAAGCCCGATTCCCCATTGTTCTGGTCCCAATTGAAGCTGAACGTACCAAACTCTCCGGCTTCACGACTAATTGAAGCGCCGAAATGCCAGTAGTCGTAGCTTTCCGTACCGAGATAGGGGTTGCCATTAGCGGCAACCTTGAGCACTTCCCCCTCATCGTGGCGGAAATCGTAGTAACCGGCATGCAGACTAAACCCAAAATCGTAGGGTAGAGCGAAGTCGGCACCGCCGAAATAGTAGAGATCGCCATCGTCGTACAGACCATCGTCGTTCTCGCCGGAGACGGTGTAAGCCAAGCCAAGCGTGAACCACTTAAACGAGCCGCTGAGCGAGAGTTCCGCGAAATCGGAGTCTCGACCATCTGGATAGGCGTAGTAGATCGCGCCGATGTCATAACTCACATCATCGTTAATGGCACCGCCGAAACCCGCATAGAGGTCGAGTTCATAGGTCGGATCAGGTGAACCCCAGTCGATATTTGAAGCCCAGGTCCCGGCATAAAAGCCACTCTCGTGTGCGACATCGAGGCCGCCCTGGATCGCGGCCTGATCGCCGGTCTGGGTCACACCGCGCCAGATATAGTTCGAGACAGCGCCGATATTTGCGCTAAAAGACCAAGGCTCTTGAGCCGCGACCGGGGAGGAAATAATCAGCGCGGTGGAAAGAAGCGCACCAGAGGCGGCGGCGATTCCGAGTCTCTGTATGTTCATGATGCAAAGTTACCTCAGTTCGATCGTTGACGGGCGAAACAGCCGCCCTGCGCGGTGATCCTGCCAACGCAAAATCACGGTCCCATACCGCTAAGCAGATATCATGCCTATCCTCCATTGTGCGCAAAAGGCTACGGTTTTGGCTATAATGTCGCAAAATAACCACCTGGCCTTGCACCTATTAGGTGCATCGCTCGCCGAGCATGCTGGAACCCTTGCACCATGACTGTGCAAACTTTGAGGCGGGCGCCTCGATCGCCATCGCCCTATAATGGTTTCAACCTCTTCCCACGCTTAACGGTGATCCTCGATGCTGGACCCCAAACAGATTGACGACCTTGTACGCCGCCTGGCGGATCAGGCCCCCAAGGGCTTTCAGGTGTTGCAAGAAGATCTCAACCGCAACTTTCGCGCAACGCTGGAGGCCGGGCTCGCCCGGCTCGACCTGGTGACGCGCGAGGAATTCGACGTCCAAGCCGCCGTGCTCGCACGCTCGCGCGCCAAGCTCACCGCGCTCGAGCAGCGGGTCGCCGCGCTTGAGGCCCTGTGCGTGCCGAACTCGGCCTCGGTGGCGGCGGCCGACCGTGCTGGAGGCGCTGGGGCTGGAAGCGCCGAGTTCGAAGAGCCCAGCGCCTGAGCCACGGGCGCCAGCGCTCGCCGCATCGCGCTCGTCCACTCAGGATCTCGCCTTGGGTCTCTCGGTTCTGCATAGTCGCGCCCGCGTCGGCATCGAGGCGCCACCGGTCACCGTCGAGGTGCATGCCGGCGTCGGCTTGCCGTCGCTGTCGATCGTCGGCCTCCCCGAGCTTGCGGTGCGCGAGAGCAAGGACCGGGTCCGCGGCGCGCTCGCCAATAGCCAATTCGACTTCCCCGCCGGGCGCGTCACCATCAACCTGGCCCCCGCCGATCTCCCCAAGGAAGGCGGGCGCTTCGACCTGCCGATCGCCCTCGGCATCCTCGGCGCATCCGGGCAGATCCAGAGCGCGCAACTGAGCACGCACGAATTCGTCGGCGAACTGGCCCTGAGTGGCGAGCTACGCCCGATCAACGCCGTCCTGCCGGCGGCGCTCGCGGCCCGTGACGCGAGGCGCGCGCTGGTGCTGCCACGCGCGAACGCGGCCGAAGCGGCGCTGGTCAGCGGTCTCCAGATCCTACCCGCCGATCGGTTGCTCGATGTCTGCGAGCACCTAAACGGGCTCAACGCGCTGGCTGTCCATCAGCCCGACGCGCCACCGCCGGCGCCAGACAACGTCCCGGATCTGGCCGAGGTGCGCGGTCAGCCCCAGGCCAAGCGGGCGCTCGAGATCGCCGCCGCCGGCGCGCACAGTCTGCTCCTGCTCGGCCCGCCGGGCACCGGCAAGTCGATGCTGGCCGCGCGCCTGCCCGGCATCCTGCCGCCCCTGAGCGAGGCCGAGGCGGTCGAGGTCGCCGCCGTGCACTCGGTCAGCCAGCTCGCGCCGGCGATCCCCTTGCACTGGCGCCAGCGCCCGTTTCGCTCGCCGCACCATACCGCCTCCGGTATCGCCTTGGTCGGCGGCGGCGCCAATCCGCGTCCCGGCGAAATCTCGCTCGCGCATCATGGGGTGCTGTTCCTGGACGAGCTGCCGGAATTCGATCGGCGCGTGCTGGAGGTCCTGCGCGAGCCGCTCGAATCCGGCCAGATCCATATCTCGCGCGCGGCGCGCAGCGCCGAGTTCCCGGCCCGTTTCCAGCTC
This sequence comes from Halochromatium sp. NSM3, assembly GCF_059621085.1. Lineage (NCBI taxonomy): Bacteria > Pseudomonadati > Pseudomonadota > Gammaproteobacteria > Chromatiales > Chromatiaceae > Halochromatium > Halochromatium sp. NSM3. The sequence goes on from NZ_JCAQIA010000002.1 coordinate 132,494, forward strand.
GTCGGGGCCATGAATCCGTGCCCCTGCGGCTATTTCGGCGATCCCAGTGGCCGCTGCCGTTGTACCCAGGAGCAAGTCAGCCGCTATCGCGCGCGCCTCTCCGGCCCGCTGCTTGATCGCATCGACCTGCACGTGGAGGTGCCGCGCCTACCCGCCGAGCAGCTGCATGCCGATGCGCAAGCCCCGGCGGAGTCGAGCGCGACGGTCAAACAGCGGGTCGCGGCGGCCCGCGCGCTGGCCGAAACACGCGCCGGTAAACCGAACAGCGCCCTGGAGCCGCGCGAGATCGAGCGCGACTGCCCACTCGGCAACGACGGTCGGCAGCTGATGCAGCGCGCCATGCAACAACTGGCGCTCTCCGCCCGGGCCTATCATCGAATCTTGAAGGTCGCTCGCACCATTGCCGACCTCGATCATCGCGAACGAATCACGCCGGTGCATCTCGGCGAGGCCATTGGTTACCGACGCCTGGATCGCGGGCAAGCAGCAGGAGGACTCGGCTAACACATGCTGGAATTGCGAGGGGTCAGCCTGCGACGCGGGACCAAGCTCCTGCTCGAGGACGCAGATCTGCGCCTGCATCCGGGTCAGAAACTCGGCCTAGTCGGCGCCAACGGCTGCGGTAAATCGAGCCTGCTCGCGCTGCTGCGCGACGAGCTGACACCCGACGCCGGCAGCGTCTCCATCCCCGCCGGCTGGGAGGTCGCGCATGTGGCCCAACACACCCCCTCGGGCGCGCGCGAGGCGATCGAGTTCGTCATCGATGGCGACACCGAACTCAGGCAACTGCAAGCGGCCCTGAGCGAGGCCGAGCAGGCCGACGACGGCCTGCGCCAAGGCGAGCTGCTCGGGCGCCTCGAATCGGTCGGCGCCTGGGAGGCCGAGAGCCGCGCGGCGCAGCTCATGCACGGCCTCGGCTTCGCGGTCGGCGACGAACGGCGAGCGCTCGATGCCTGGTCCGGGGGCTGGCGCATGCGCTTGGCGCTGGCGCGCGCGCTCATGTGCCGATCCGACCTGCTGCTGCTCGATGAGCCCACCAACCACCTCGATCTAGACGCGGTGATCTGGCTCGAGGGCTGGCTGCGCGCCTACCCCGGCACCCTGGTGCTGATCTCGCACGATCGCGACGTGCTCGATGCGGTGGCGACCAGCATCTGCCACCTCGAGCGGCTCCAACTGCGCACCTACAGCGGCGGTTATTCCGCCTTCGAGCGCCAGCGTGCCGAGCAACTGGCGCAGCAGCAGGCCGCCTTCGAGCGCCAGCAGCGCGAGATCGCCCATGTGCGCTCCTTCATCGATCGCTTCCGCGTCCAAGCCAACAAGGCGCGCCAGGCGCAGAGCCGGCTGAAGGCCCTCGAACGCCTCGAACTGATCGCACCGGCGCATGTGGACACGCCGTTCCGGTTCCGTTTTCGCAATGCCGAGAGCCAACCCAACCCGCTATTGCGGCTCGAGGATCTCGCAGTTGGCTATGATGGTGTCCCGATCCTCGAGGCGGTCTCGCTGATCTTCCGACCCGGTGACCGGCTCGCCCTGCTCGGCCCGAATGGCGCCGGTAAGTCGACCCTGATCAAGACGCTGGCGGGCGAGCGACCGGCCCTCACAGGCAGTCGTCTTGAGGCCCAGGGGCTGCGCATCGGCTACTTCGCGCAACATCAGATGGACCAGCTCCATCCGGATGAATCGCCGTTACGGCATCTGACCGCGCTCGATCCAGTCGCCTCGGAACAATCACTGCGCGACTTTCTCGGCGGCTTCGGCTTCAGCGGCGATCAGGCCACCGACTCCGTCGCGCCGTTCTCCGGTGGCGAGAAGGCCCGGCTCGCGCTCGCGCTGATCGTCTACCAACGCCCGAATCTGCTGTTGCTCGACGAGCCGACCAATCACCTCGATCTCGACATGCGCCACGCCTTGAGCGAGGCGCTACAGGACTACGAGGGCGCCGTGGTGCTGGTCTCGCACGATCGCCATCTGCTGCGCATCACCTGTGATGAGCTGCTGTTGGTCGATGACGGGAGCGTCCAGCTGTTCGACGGCGATCTCGACGACTACCCGACCTGGATCAGCCAACGCGCAAACCAGCGCGCGAGCCAACGCCGACAGTCGGCCAGCGCCGGCGTGGAGGGCGACGCTCGAGCAACCCCCAACACCGAGCCCAATGCGGTCGTCTCGAAGAAGGATCTGCGCCGCCGCGAGGCCGAGGAACGCGCCCGGCTACAACCCCTGCGGCAGCGGCTCAAACGGCTCGAGCAGCGCCTGGAGACACTCAGCGAACAAGGCGAGCAGCTCGACCAACAGTTGACCGACAACAGCCTCTATGAGCCAGACGCCAAAGCGCGCCTGCTCACGTTGATGGACACCAAGCGCCAGGTCGACGCCGAACTGAGCGAGATCGAGCAGGCCTGGATCAGCACGGGCGAAGAACTCGAACGGCTCCAGGCACCCCAGCGCTAATGCCCGCCAGCAGTCAGGCACCGCTGCGCCCGGCGTTGCCGCACCGCCGACCCTGGCTGCCGGCAAGAGTTCGCTGGGTCGCGGTTGGCTTGCTGATCATCGCCAGCCTTTATCTGGTCTCGCCCTTTATCAGCCTCTGGCGGCTCGATCGCACCACCGTGAATGGACCGACCTCGGCGCTCGGCAGTCTGGTCGATCTCGACGCCGTGCGCGAGCAGATCCTGAGCCGGCTCGATAAGGATCGCCCAAGCGCGATCGGCGAGGTCTCCGACGCCTTCATCGACTGGGTACAAACGACCATCCGCCGCGAGGGCCTCCACGCCCTGCCCCAAGCGATAACCTTGACCTGGGTGCGCGAACGGCTACTCACGCATGCCGAGGACCGAAGCGGATTCTGGCCCGCCATCAGCTACGCCTTCTACGATAGCCCGACCAGCTTTCGCGTGCGCATCGGGCAGCCCGTCACCCAGGCCGAGGAGGCATCGGCAACGCCTGCCCCACCGGTGCAGCTGCGGCTCGAGCGGGGCTGGCTGGATTGGCGCGTCACGGCTATCTCCTATTGACGCACCGCCGCGACCGGGCCAGGCTTCAAACCAATCTCTTTCATTCAGCGCAGGAACTCATGATGTCCCCGTTCAAAGACCTCACCGACAGCTCACCCAACGACCAACTGTTCAAGCTCGACCCCCTGGGCATGGATGCCGACAGCCTCGGCCGTGACTTTCAACACTACTACGCGCATACCCTGGGTCGTGATCGCGACTGCCGCTCCGCCTACTACCCCTACAAGGCCTTGGCCATCACGCTGCGCGACCGCTTGATGGAGCGCTGGAAGCGCACTCGACACGCGCATGACCAGGCCAACTGCAAGCGCACCTACTACCTCTCGCTCGAGTTTCTGATGGGACGCTCGCTGAGCAACGCGCTACTCAACCTCGGCATCACCGACGAGGCACACCAAACCCTCTACGAGATGGGCCTACTCTACGAGGAGATCGAATCCGCCGAGATGGACGCTGGGCTGGGCAACGGCGGCCTGGGGCGCCTAGCCGCCTGCTTCCTCGACAGTTGCGCGACGCTGCAGTTGCCGGTCAAGGGTTATGGCCTGCGCTATGACTTCGGCATGTTTCGGCAGCTGATCGAGAACGGTCGCCAGCTCGAGGAGCCAGATCACTGGCTGCGCGATGGCACGCCCTGGGAGCTGGAGCGTCCCGAGTACACGCAGCGCATCCCCTTCGGCGGTCACACCGAGACGCACCAGGACGACCAGGGCCGCTCGGTGCAGCGCTGGGTCAACACTCACGATGTGCTGGCGGTGCCCTACGATATCCCGATCCCCGGCTATAAGAACGACACCATCAATACCCTGCGGCTCTGGTCGGCGACCGCCACCGATGTCTTCGACCTCGGCGAATTCAACGCCGGCAGTTATCCAGAGTCGGTCGCCGCCAAGAACGCCGCCGAGCACATCACCATGGTGCTCTATCCGAACGATGCCAGCGAGAACGGCAAGGAGCTGCGCCTGCGCCAGCAATACTTACTTGCCTGCGCCAGCATCAAGGACGTGATCCGTGAATGGCAGCGCCTACACGGCAACGACTTCAGCGCGTTCGCCGACAAGAACTGCTTCCAGCTCAACGATACCCATCCGGCGGTCTCGGTGCCGGAGCTGATGCGCCAGCTCGTCGATCTGCACCATCTGGAGTGGGAGCAGGCCTGGGAGATCACTACCCGCACCATGGCCTACACCAACCATACCCTGCTCCCAGAAGCACTCGAGCGCTGGCCGGTGCGCCTGTTCCAGCAACTGTTGCCGCGCATCCTCGAGATCATCTACGAGATCAACGCCCGTTTCCTCTCCGAGGTCGCCTCGCGCTGGCCGGGCGATATGGAGCGGCAGCGGCGCATGTCGTTGATCGAGGAAAGCGATGATCCGCAGGTGCGGATGGCCTTCCTGGCCATCGTCGGCAGCTTTTCGGTCAATGGCGTCGCCGCGCTGCACTCCGAACTGCTCAAACAGGGCCTGTTCCGCGACTGGTTCGAGCTGTGGCCGGCCAAGTTCAACAACAAAACCAATGGGGTCACACCACGGCGTTGGCTGGCGATGTGCAATCCGGGGCTCCGCGAGCTGCTCGATGACACGGTGGGTCAGGATTGGGTCAACGATCTGTCACTCCTTGAGCAGCTCGCGCCCAAGGCCGAGGATACCGACTTCCAGCAACGCTGGGATGAGATCAAAATCGCCAATAAGACGCGCTTGGCGGAGATGGTGGGCTCCACCTGCCGGATCGACTTCCCGGTCGAATTCATGTTCGATGTCCAGGTCAAGCGCATCCATGAATACAAGCGCCAACTCCTCAACATCCTGCATGTGATCCACCTCTATCACCGGATCAAACATGGCGACGGCGAGATCGGCGCGCCGCGCTGCGTGCTGATCGGCGGCAAGGCCGCGCCCGGCTATGAGATCGCGAAGCTGATCATCAAGCTGGTCAATAACGTCGCCAAGGTGGTCAATGCCGATCGTCAGGTCACCGAGCAGCTGCGCGTAGCCTTCATCCCCGATTACCGTGTCTCGGTGATGGAGATCCTGGCGCCGGGCACCGATCTTTCCGAGCAAATCTCGACCGCCGGCAAGGAGGCCTCCGGCACCGGCAACATGAAGTTCATGATGAATGGCGCGGTGACCATCGGCACCCTGGATGGCGCCAACATCGAGATCCGCGAGCGCGTCGGCGATGAGAACTTCTTCCTCTTCGGGCTCACCGCAGAAGAGGTCACGCGCACCCGCGATCACTATGACCCCAATGGCATCATCGCCCATGACGAGGCCCTGCGCGAGGTCATGGCCCTGCTCGAATGCGGCCACTTCAATCAGTTCGAGCCGGGCATCTTCGACCCGATCATCCACGGCATCCGCAACCCCAACGACCCCTGGCTCACGGCTGCGGATTTCGACAGCTATCGCCAAGCCCAGCAGCAAGCCGCCGATGCCTTTATGGACCGTCCGCGCTGGCTCAAGATGAGCATTCTCAACAGCGCGCACAGTGGGCATTTCTCGTCCGACCGCACCATCGCCCAGTACAACCAGGACATCTGGACGCTGACACCCATCCCACCGACGCCATTCAGCGAGAGGTAAACGCCTCCGCCGACGAACGCGCGTTCGAACCCAACCTCACAGGCTAGCGTTCGAGCGCGCAGCCAGCTATGCCGCGCGCGGCGTCCGGCTCTAACGGCATCGGCCGCGAGTCAACCCCCTGCGCCTAATCCGTTTTGGTGTTGATTATTATTGTTATTTATAAATTTGATTTATTAATTTAGTTGTAATAGTAAAGGCTGTGGATAACCTGTCTTTTGTGTAAAAATTATAATAATTTCAAACGGATGAAGAAATCATAAGGCTGTGTGTTAAGGGCGGATTACCTGTGGATAACTTGTGGGCAGAAACACGCGAGAATCCGTCGACAAGTTATCCACAGCTTATGCCGCTGGATGTCAACAGGATATGATCACTCTTGGATGATGATCGAGGAAGACGCTCGCGTCGCTTTATGGCGAGCAGCGCATTAACGCGCTCGGGCGGTTCGTTCGGGGTGTTGCGTGGTCTGCGATTGGAACAGCGTCAGAAGCGCAGGCCGGGCGGCAGCTGTCACGAGCCGTCAACTAGCCCAAAGCCGCTGCTTGGCGGCTTTACGCATTGACGGCGCTAACGCTTTGATAGGAAAGCTGGTGCCCGGAGCCGGACTCGAACCGGCACGACCGAAGCCGAGGGATTTTAAGTCCCTTGTGTCTACCAATTTCACCATCCGGGCAGGGTCTTGCATTATGACGGGTCAAGGCGCTTTCGGCGAGCCCTGGTGAGCGTGCTTGCCAGCCGCGTCTTCTTGCGCGAGCGCGCATTTTGGACACGACCTCATCCGCCCTTATATTAGGCGCCAGCCCACAGAATCCGCGACCACCGACCACCGGAGAATCGCCCGATGCGTAGCCCCTTTCTACAGCGTTTCCCCGATCTGCCCGACGTGCTGCCGATCTTCCCGCTCAGCGGCGCCGTGGTGATGCCGGGCGTGCAACTGCCGCTGAATATCTTCGAGCCGCGCTATTTGGCAATGGTGCAGGCCGCCTTGGCGAGCGATCATCTGCTCGGCATGGTGCAGCCGCGCGCGCCGGCAGCGGACGCGCAGGCGGTGAATGATCCGCTCGACATCCATCGGGTCGGCTGCGCTGGGCGCATCACCTCCTACAGCGAGACCAACGACGGGCGCATCGTGCTGGTTCTGACCGGGCTCTGTCGTTTCAGGGTTCTGGAGGAGTTGCCGACGCAAGAAGACTTCCGCCGCGTCAGGCCGGAGTGGCAAGGGTTCGCGCTGGACCTTGAGGACGATGAGGCGAGCCTGAGCGAGCGCGACCGTTTCATGGGCTCGCTGCGCACCTTCTGCGAGCAGCGCAGCGTTGAGATCCCCTGGGATGACATCGGTAAGATGGCCGATGCCGACCTGATCAATCTCCTCTGCGCCCATCTGCCACTCGAGGCCGAGGACAAGCAGGCCTTGATCGAGACGGTCCAGCTCGGTGCGCGCGCTTCGCTGATGCGCGGACTGATGGAGATGTCCGCGCACGCGGCCCGGCTGGGGAACGAGCTGCGCCACTGAGCGAGACAACGGCGCGCGAGCCCTTGAAATTCGCCCGCGCGAGGGGCACTAGCTAGGACAGCGCTATCCATGAACATGAGGACTCCATCAATGGCAGTGACTTTGACCGACGCGGCCGCGAGCCACGTCAATAAGATGCTCCAACAACGCGGCCATGGCGTCGGGCTGCGCCTCGGTACCAAGAAGAGCGGCTGTACTGGCTTCGCCTATGTGGTCGATTATGCCGACGACTGCGCCGATGGCGACCATATCTTCGAGAGCCATGGCGTGAAGGTCGTGGTCGACGAGGCTAGCCTGCCGCGCCTCGATGGCATGGAGGTCGACTTCGTCAAATCCAGCCTGCTCAACGAGGGCTTTGAGTTCCGCAACCCCAACATCAAGGACGAATGCGGCTGTGGCGAGTCGTTCAGCGTCTGACCCGATACCAAGGACCATCCATGGCCGACGAATCGATCCAAGACATCATCGAGACCTTCGATCTGCTGGGCGACTGGGATCAGCGCTATCAGTACCTGGTCGAGATCGGTGAGCGCCTGCCGGCCATGGACCCGGCCGATAAGACCGATGCCAACCGGGTGATGGAGTGCATGAGTACCGTGCATGTAGTGGCCAAGCCCGAGGGTGAGCGGCTGCGCTTCGAGGGCGATTGCGATACCGCGATCATCAAGGGCGTGGTCGCGCTCCTGGTCGGTCTGTTCTCGGGCAAGACTGCAGCCGAGATCGAGGCGCTGGATGTCGATGCGCTGTTCGCGGGCCTGCAGCTCGAAGAGCACCTGAGCCCGAACCGACATGTCGGTGTCTACGCGATCGTCAATAAGATGAAGGCGCAGGCCGCGCGGGCGGCGGCCTGAGGCACAGCATCAGGGGCCACAGCGTCGGGGAGGCGGTCAAAGCTCGCTCCACATCCGTACCAGGTTGGCGTAACTGCGGTCGACGCGCCCGGTATGCTCGGCCCCCGGTGCCTCCTTCAACAGCAGCTCGCGCGCCTGATTGAGTTCGTAGAGCAATTCGCGCTGGGCCGGGTCGCGCACATAGCTTTGAATCCATGTCAGCGCCACCAGGCGCTCGCCGCGCGTCACTTCGGCGACCTGATGCAGGCTCGAGGATGGATAGAGGACGGCATCGCCAGCGGGCAGCTTGACGCGCTGATCGCCGAACGGGGTGTGCATCAGCAGCTCGCCGCCGTTATAGGCATCCGGCTCATTCAGGAACAACGTCATCGAGACATCGCTGCGAAAGCGCGGCCCGCTGCTACCCATGATCGGATCATCGACATGATCGCCATAGGTCATACCGGGCCGATAGCGGGCAAAGATCGGGTCGGCGACGCGGTGCGGCAGCACGCCGAAGCGAAAGCGCTCGTTGTGGCCGAGACTGGCCATCAGGATGCGTACCAGCAGGCGCATGCGCTCGGGCTCCTGGCGCATCTCCTCGTTGTGCTTGACCTGGGAAGCGGCGAAGCCGGCGCTGAGCTTGCCATCGACGAACTCGGCGTTGGCCAGCAGCTCGCGCACCTTCTGGACCTGGGCGGCATTCAGTAGAGCGGGAATCCTGAGTAGCATGGGATGAACGTTCAGCCAGTGGGTCGGATAGAATCAGCGCATCCATCGCGATCAAGCAACGAGCGGAGGGCCGGATGATCCTCAAGGCCATCATCGACGAGCAAGTCTACACCCTGAATGTCCCGGACCCCGTGCTCGAGCGCGGCGGCGACTTCTTCACGCAGTTGGACCGCGATTTGGATCAAGGCTGGCAGATGAGTCGCGAGTGGGTCGAGTCGCCGAATCGCCTACAGCGCTGCCAGATCATCGCCGACAAGCTCCTAACCGCGCTTGAGAAGGAGAACGAGAAGCTGGGTATGCTGATGGCCGGTTATATTCTGACCCGGTTACCGGATGTCGAGAGCGTCGAGCTGGATGTGCAGGGTGAGGTGCAGAACAACCAATTCCGCTTCAAGGAGACAGCAAGCCAGGGCGATGCGGTGGCTGCGGAGGGGGCTGGTCAGCTATCCAGCCAGCTATCCAAGGGGGCAGCCAACGAGCCAACCGCCAGCGTGGCGACAAGCGCCACTGCCCCTGATAGCGGTAACAGTGGCGACAGCGGGGGCGAGGCCGGGCGCGATCAAGCGGAGCACGATCAGGCCGGGTTGCCCGCCGGCCTCGACAAGATGCAGGCGCTCGCGCAGGCCGGGCACGACGTGACCCAGGTCTTCAAGGTCGGCAAGGCGTATCGGTTCTCGGTCTTCGATCACGCCAGCGGCGGTTGGCGGGATTCGCCGCTGATCGCCACCGAGGCCGAGGCCGAACGCTTGCGCCAGGAGAGCTTCAAGGCACGCTACGAGGGCCTGCAACGGTCCTGATCACAGCCGGCCGAATCGCCTGATCGCCCACTCGCATGGAGACATTGCTCGCCCTTGGCTGGCAAGGCTGGCTCAGCCTCGGGCTAACTGGTCTCTCCTTCGTCCTCTTCCTCGCGACCCGCCTCGCGCCCGATGTCATCACCTCGGGCGCGCTCACTGTCCTGCTCGTCACCGGCGTGCTCACCCCGGTCGAAGCCCTGGCCGGTTTCGCCAATCCAGGCATGCTCACCGTCGCCGTACTCTACATGGTGGTCTCCGGGCTCAAGGAGACCGGCGCCGTGAGCTGGATCGGACAGTCGTTGCTCGGCCGACCCAAGGGCGAGGCCGACGCGCGCCTGCGCGTGATGCTGCCCACAGCGGGCCTCAGCGCCTTCCTGAATAACACCGCCGTGGTTGCGATCTTCATCCCGGCGGTCAGCGAGTGGGCGCGCCGGCATCGTCTGCCGCTCTCCCGGCTGCTGATCCCGCTGAGCTTCGCCAGTATCGTCGGTGGCACCTGCACGCTGATCGGCACCAGTACCAACCTAGTGGTCAACGGGCTCTACAGCGAACAGATTCAGGGAGCGGGCTTCGGGCTGTTCGAGCTGGCCTGGATCGGCGTGCCGCTGGTGATCGCAACCCTGATATTCATCATGCTTGGTGCGCGCTGGTTGTTGCCGACACGCGCTGCGGCCGCCGAACGCTTCGAGGACGTGCGCCGCTATACCACCGAGATGATGGTGAGCGCGGACAGCCCGCTTGCCGGCAAGAGCATCGAGGCCGCTGGTCTGCGGCAACTGCCCGGTCTGTTCCTCGCCGAGATCGAGCGCGATGGCCAGATCATGCCGGCGGTCTCGCCACAGGTGCTGCTCGCGGCGGGTGATCGCCTGGTGTTCGCCGGCATCCTTGATTCGGTGCTCGATCTGCATCGGATTCGTGGCCTGGTGCCGGCCACCAATCAGGTCTACAAGCTCGGCGGGCCGCGCCAAGAGCGTTGTTTCGTGGAGGCGGTCCTGTCCAACAAATGTCCTTTGGTGGGCTCGAGCGTGCGTCAGGGCCAATTCCGAGGCTATTACAACGCGGTGATCATTGCGCTCTCGCGCAACGGCGAGCGCGTGCGGCGCAAGATCGGCGATATCGTGCTGCGGGCCGGCGACACCCTGCTGCTCGAGACGCGTCCAGACTTCGTGCTGCAACAGCGTAACTCGAAGGATTTCCTGGTCGTGAGCCAGTTCGGCGACGAGCATCCGTTGCGCCACGAGCGCGCACCGATCGCCATTGCCATCGTCGTGGCCATGGTCGCGGTGGTCGCCGTCGGGCTGCTGAGCATGCTCGAGGCCGCGCTGCTCGCCGCCGGCGCGATGATCCTGACCCGCTGCACGCCCGATCGCGTCGCACGACGCGCGCCGGACTGGCAGGTGTTGATCGTGATCGCGACCTCGTTCGGCATCGGTGCCGCTCTCGAGAAGACCGGCGCTGCGGCCTTGCTCGCAAGCTCGCTGATCGGGCTCGCCGGCGGCCTGCCCTGGCTGGCGCTGGGCCTGTTATTCGTCGCCGCCGCCGTTCTCACCGCCTTGGCCACCAACAATGTTGCTGCGGTCCTCCTGTTTCCAGTGGCCCTCGACAGCGCGCGACTGATGGATGTGAGCCTGTTGCCCTTTCTGGTGACGCTGATGGTTGGCGCTTCGGCCAGCTTCGCGACCCCGATCGGCTATCAGACCAACCTGATGGTGTTCAACGTCGGCGGCTATCGCGCCGTCGATTTTCTGCGCATCGGCATCCCGCTCACCCTGCTGATCGGCGCCCTGACGGTGGCTCTGGTGCCGCTCATCTGGCCGTTCTAGGCGCGGGTCTACCGAAATTGTCTACTTAAATTGACACCAAGAAGTGAATTTTTGTGTCAATCCAACTACACACATGGCAAAAAGGGTTTACACTTAGGGCGAGATTGTCACTTCCGACGGTCCCGCGTCGCGATCACGATGTCGGTTCTTGCGCGGCGTTGTGTCGAGGTCGCCCTGTACCTCGACGGTTGTGGCCGTCGGTCCCCTTCACCACAGGTCCAGTTGGAGGACTCGTCGTGTCCGAAGCCACCGCCGTTTCCAGTGCAGCGCCCGCCAAAGCCAAGTCAAAAGTCAAGACGAAGGACAAGCCGAAGCGCAAACGCTACCAAAGCCCGTTCTTCCTCGCCCTACTGCCGCAAATCATCCTGTTCGTCACCGCCGTGGTGTTGTTCTGGCTGAGTCAGAATGACATGGCCGGCACCATCGAGTACTGGGAATACTTCATCCCGGTCATCGCCCTGATCTCGTTGATCTCAGGTTGGAGTCAGTCCTATCTCTCGAACGAGTTGCGGGCTTGGTACCTGTTCAAACAAGTCGTGCACTGGGGAGCCGTCTTTGGTCTGCTCTATGCCGCCAACAGTCAAGGAATGCGCGAGGCGATCGACGCTCAGCAGTACACCTCGATCGTCATCTACCTGATCGCCTTCGCCACCCTGCTGGCCGCCATCCACATGGACCTCAAGCTGTTCTTCTTCAGCCTGTTCATGGTGTTCTGCGCCTATCTGCTGGCCGCGCCGGCCGATAACGCGATGCTGATCTACATCGGCGAAACCTTCGGCATCGATGGCGCCCAGAGCAAAGCGCTCTCGATCAGCATTGGTGTCGCCGTCGCCGGCTTCATCGCCAGCACCTTTGTGCTGCTCTCGATGCGGGGCATGGTGCTCTCCAAGCGCATCGGCGATAAGCGCAAGGAGGGTTGATCAGCGCTGTGGTGAGGCGCTCCTCCACAGGGAGCGCCACGCCGCAAACGAGCACTTAAGCGTTATACTCAGCCTTTCCCTCGCCAACGGATGTCGCATCCAGACGGGAGCTGCTGATGAACCCGCCGACAAAGGCTTGGCCCAGGCCGTTTCGCCCGCTTTCCGGCAAGCACCAGGGTTTCGGGCAGACGCTCATGATTGGCCTGCTCGCGCTGCTCACGTTCAATCCGGTCGTTGCCGCCGAGACCCCTTGGTCGCGGATCGAGACCGTTGCCAAAGGTCGCCCCGAGGCGATTGGCGGTCCCTCGAACGGCTGCGTGCGCGGTGCCCTGGGCTTACCGGCCAGCGGCGAGGGCTTTGTCAGCATCCGCCGCCATCGCAACCGTTACTACGGACATGCACGGACGATCGCGCTGGTGCGCGAACTCGGCGCCGCAGTTGCCGCGCGTACCGGCGGTCAGCTGATCATGGTCGGCGATCTGGCGCAGCCGCGTGGCGGACGCATGGCGTCGTCGCACGTCAGCCATCAGAATGGGCTGGATGTCGATATCTGGCTCACATTGGCTGAGTCGCCGCGTCAGGCCTGGCGCGACACCCCGGAGGCCCATGACCCACCCAGCATGCTCGACCGTCATCGGCTCCAGCCCAACGTGCGCTGGGGAGCCGATCAGCGCTTTCTGATCCAACGCGCGGCGGAACATCCGGATGTCGACCGGATTCTGGTCAATCCTGGCATCAAGCGCGCCCTCTGCCGCAGTGAGGCGAATGCGCCCTGGCTGCGGAAGATTCGACCCTGGTGGGAACATGACGCGCACATGCATGTGCGCCTAAAATGCCCGGCGGACAGCCCAACCTGCCAGCAGCAGGCACCAATCGCGCCCGGCAGTGGCTGCGGCTCCGAACTCGCCTGGTGGTTCAGCGAGGAAGCGCGCTCGCCGAAGCGGGGCTCATCGGGTAAACCGACACCTCGCCCACAACCACCAGCCGCCTGCAGCCAGGTGCTTGGTTCTTGAGTTAGGCAAAGACCACCCAGGTGGTGGCGATGTACTTGAGCCCGTCGCGCAGCTCCGCAGCGCGATGCTCATGGGTCCAGAACGGCGGGAACAGCACCAGTTTGCCGCGCTCCGGCCGCACGCTGACCTGCTGGAACAGGAAATCGGTCGCGCCGCCCGGCCCCGGCACGTCGTTCAGATACCAGAGCGCCACCAACTGACGCTGGCTGAGTTCGTGGCTGCCGCCGTCGATGTGCCAGTGGTAATACTCGCCGGGCCGATAGCGCTGGACCTGGTAGCCGATGTCCTTGAACGGCCCCTTGAAGTAGGGGAAGGCCTCGCGTAGCTCAAGCATGGCCGCGCCGAGTGAGCGAAACAACATCCGGTCGACATCCTTCCAGTCGTCCTTGTTGCTGACCACCAGATCGGTGGTCTTCTTCACCGAGGCGTTTTCCTCGCGGAGCTGACCGATACGGCCCGCGTATTGCTGCTCCGGATGGGCCTCGAAGCGGGCAATGACCTCCTCGCAGAAGGCCGGCGGCAACGCCGCCGGGCGCTCGAAGATGAAGCTGCCCGGCGTGACCTCGCGCAGGCTGCGCAGTGCGTTAGCGCCAAACACCGTCGCTCTCCCCCTCGGCTGTCGGCTTAGACGCCGTGCTCGGAGGTGCTGTGCTCGCAGCCAAGGTACTCATGGGCGATCATCCACCAGCTTGCCCTCCTTCTCCGGCGGCAGCAGGTCGGCCCGACTGATACCGAGCCACACTGCCGCTGCGGTGGCGATGTAGATAGTCGAATAGGTTCCGACCAGCACGCCGATGATCAGCGCCAGCGAGAAGCCAGCGATGGCTTCCCCACCGAGGAAGTAGAGCGCCAGCAGCACCAAGAGCGTGGTGCCGGAGGTGATGATGGTGCGTGAGAGCGTCTGATTGACCGAGCGATTGCTGATCTCGATCACCGTGCCCTTGCGCATCTTGCGGAAGTTCTCGCGGATGCGGTCGAAGATGACGATGGTGTCGTTGAGCGAGTAGCCGATCACCGCCAGCACGGCCGCCAGCACGGTCAGATCGAACGGGATGTAGAAGATCGAGAACATCCCGATCGTGAACAGCACATCGTGCATCAGGGCTGCGACCGCGCCGACCGCGAAGCGCCACTCGAAGCGCAACGCGACGTAGACCAGGATGCCGATCAGCGCGAACAGCACTGCCAGGCCGCCTTGCTCGCGCAGCTCCTCGCCGACCTGTGGCCCGACGAACTCGACCCGCCGCAGCTCGAGACCGGTCTCGGCCTGCGCGCTGAGGAGCCGGAACACCCGATCACTGAGTTCGGAACTGGCCTCTTCGCCTTCTTGCGGCGCGATGCGGATCAGGATGTCGCGGTTCGAGCCGAAGTATTGGACGGTGGCATCAATGATGCCCTCCTCGGCCAGCGTCGCGGTGATCTCGGACACCTCGACTGGCTGCTCATAGCCGAGTTCGATGACAGTCCCGCCGGTGAAGTCGAGGCCGAAGTTGAAACCGCGCAACAGGATCGACAGCAGGCAGATGACCATGATTGCCCCGGAGACGATCGCCGCGATGCGCCGCTTGCCGAGGAAGTCGATGTTGGAGTCTTTCAGGATCTGGGCGTGGGCCATGAGTAATGCTCTGCGAAGAAAATCAGATGGCCAGCTGCTTCACGCGGCGGCCGCCGTAGATCAGGTTGATCAACGCCCGAGAGCCGAGGATGGCGGTGAACATCGAGGTCAGGATGCCGATGAACAGCGTGACCGCGAAGCCCTTGACCGGCCCGGTGCCGAAGCTGAATAGCACGATCGCGGCGATCAGCGTGGTGACATTGGCATCGACGATGGTCGAGAGCGCCTTGTCATAACCGGCGTGGATGCTTGCCTGCGGTGTGCTGCCGTTGCGGATCTCCTCGCGGATGCGCTCGAAGATCAGCACATTGGCATCGACCGCCATGCCCACCGTCAGCACGATGCCGGCGATACCGGGCATGGTCAGCGTCGCTTGCAAGAGCGAGAGCACGGCGATGATCAGCACCAGGTTGACCACCAGCACCAGATCGGCGACCAGCCCGAAGACGCGGTAGTAGAGCGCCATGAAGATCACCACCAGCGCCAGCCCGATCAGCACCGAGCGCATGCCCTGATCGATATTGTCCTGGCCCAGGCTGGGGCCGATGGTGCGCTCCTCGACGATCTCGATCGGTGCCGCCAGCGCGCCGGCGCGCAGCAGCAGCGCGAGGTTATGCGCCTCCTCGGAGCTATCCAGGCCGGTGGTCTGGAAGCGCCGACCGAAGGGCTCAAGGATATTGGCGACGCTGATGACCTCCTCGCTGCGCACACGCTCCTTCACCGGCTCGCCGTCGACCAAGCGGGTGACGGTGCGCGATTCGATAAAGACCACCGCCATCGGCTTGCCGACGTTCTCGGTGGTCATGCGGCGCATCTGCCGCGCGCCCTGCCCATCGAGGCTGACGCTGACCATCGGCGAACCGCTCTGCTGGTCGAAGCCGGCCGCAGCACTGGTGATTTGGTCGCCGGTGACGATGACCCGGCGCTTGAGCAGGATCGGCTGGCCAGTGCGCTCGTAGTAGAGCGCGGCGCCGACCGGCACCCGGCCGTCGAGCGCGTCCTGCACATCGTGCTCGGTGTCGACCAAGCGGTATTCGAGGGTCGCCGTGGCGCCGAGCAGGTCTTTCAGCCGCGCTGGGTCTTGCGCGCCCGGCAGCTGGACGATGATGCGACGCTCGCCCTGGCGCTGGATAATCGGTTCGGCGACGCCGAGGGCGTTGACCCGGTTGCGCAGGGTGGTGATGTTCTGCTCTAGGGCGAAGCGCTTGATCTCCTCCTGCTTGGCCGGCGGCAGGCTGCCATAGAGGTAGGCGTCGCCACCTTGGCTCCCCGTCGTGACCTCGAGATCGCGAAACTCGTTCCGAATCAGCTTCGCCGCCTCATCGCGCACCGACGCGTCGCGGAAGCGGACCTCGATGCGTCCGTCCTCATGGCCGACGGTCAGATAGCGGATACGCTCATTGCGCAGCAGGGTGCGGATGTCGCCGGTCAAGCGTTCCACTGCCAGGGTCACCGCAGCGTCCATATCGACATCAATCAACACATGGATACCGCCACGCAGATCGAGTCCGAGGAACATGGGCTGCAGGCCCAGCGCCTCGACCAAGCCGGGCAGGTCGGGCGATTGGGTGAGCGCATGCTGATAGCCATCGCCGAGAGTGCGCTCCAGGGTCGCCTGGCCGCGCAACTGGGCGTCTGGTGACTCAAAGCGGATCAGCGCCTTGCCGCCCTCGCGTTCCTCGATCGCCTTCACCGGCACGCCGGCGTTTTCCATCGCCGCCGCGATCTCGGCCCGAGTGGCTGAGTCAACCTCGCCTTCCGAGGCCCGGATCTCGATGGCTGGATCCTGCGGGAACAGGTTCGGCAAGGCTAGCACCAGACCGAACAGGATCACGGCGAGGATCAGCAGATTCTTCCAGAGGGGATACTGATTCATAAGGAAGCGTCTTTCAGTGGCGGGATTCGGCGGCACGGATCGAGTTGAGTCGCAACGGCAGTCGCAGCGGCTTCACGCTGAGCCGCGAGGGCAGCTCAGCGTTGAAGCCCGATCAAGCCTCGAAGGCCGATCAGAGGTCCTTCAGCGAGCCCTTTGGCAGGACGGCCTCGACGGCTTGGCGGCGGACCTTGATGACAACGTTATCGGCGACTTCAACCTGCGCGAAGTTGTCGCCGAGGTCGGTGATGCGTCCGGCCACGCCACCCATGGTGATGACTTCATCGCCCTTACCGAGTCCTTCAACCAGGCGCTTGTGCTCCTTTTGGCGTTTGATCTGCGGGCGAATCATCAGGAAGTAGAGGATGACGATCAGACCGATCGGGAAGAGCAGCCCGAGCAACGGGTCGCCGGCGGGAGCGCCCTCGGCCTGGGCCAGGGCATCGGAGATGAAAAAGCTCATCAGGGTTCCTCATAGGTCGCGCTGTCGATGCGCGTTTCAGCGGTGATCGAGCCCGGTATTATGGCATATCCTCTTCGGTGGAGAACCGTGCCGCGAAGGCTTGAAAGCGATCCTCGGCAATGGCCTCTCGCAAGGCGCGCATCAGGTCTTGATAGAAGGCCAGATTGTGGATGGTATTGAGGCGCGCGCCCAGGATCTCGTTGCAGCGCTCCAGATGATGCAGATAGGCGCGGCTGTAGTGCTGGCAGGTGTAGCAGCCGCAGCGCGGATCGAGCGGGCTGTCGTCGTTCTTGTAGCGCGCGTTGCGAAGGCGCAACACGCCGCCGCGCACGAATAGATGGCCATTGCGCGCGTTGCGCGTCGGCATCACGCAGTCGAACAGATCGATCCCGCGCGCGACCGCCTCGACGATGTCGGTTGGCTTGCCGACGCCCATCAGATAGCGCGGATGCTCCGCCGGTAGCTCGTCGGCGAGATGATCGAGCACCCGCAATCGCTCCGCCGGCGGCTCACCGACCGAGAGCCCGCCGACCGCGTAGCCATCGAAACCGATCTCGAGCAGGCCGGCCAAGGACACCGAGCGCATGGCCGGCGACATGCCGCCCTGGACGATGCCGAACAGCGCCGCTGGATTGTCGCCATGCGCCTGCCTGCAGCGCGCGGCCCAGCGCAGCGACAGCTCCATCGAGCGGCGCACCTCCTCATCGCTCGCTGGGTAGGGCGTGCACTCGTCGAAGATCATCACGATGTCCGCGCCGAGCGCGCGCTGTACCGCCATCGACTCCTCCGGCCCCAGGAACACCGGGCTGCCATCGACTGGCGAGCGGAAATGCACCCCCTGCTCGCTGATCTTGCGCAGCTCACCGAGGCTGAAGACCTGAAAGCCACCGGAATCGGTCAGGATCGGCCCATCCCAGTGCATGAAGCGATGCAGGCCCCCGAGCTGCTCGATGATCGCGGTGCCGGGGCGCAGCATGAGATGGAAGGTGTTGCCGAGGATGATCTCGGCGCCGATCGCGCGCAGCTCCTCTGGCGTCATGCCCTTGACGGTGCCATAGGTGCCGACTGGCATGAAGGCGGGGGTCTCGATGCTGCCGCGCGACAGGGTCAAGCGGCCGCGTCGGGCCAGGCCGTCGTTGGCCAAGCGCTGGAAATCGAGGCTCATGGCCTTGCCTCCCCGTTGGGTTGGTTGCTCGACTCGTCCACAAACTCTGTGCTTGGCTCTCCCAGGCCGAGCCAGGCTTCCAACGTGTGCAGGTCCGCGACCTCGTGCAGTGGCGGCACGAGGTCGGCCGGCCAGCGGTGATTCGCGCGATTGACCCAGACTGCGGCCAGGCCGAGCGCGCGCGCGGCCTCGACATCAAGCGCGGGATCATCGCCGATGTGCAGGGTTTGCGCCGGCGTGGCATCGGCCCAGTCCATGGCCAGCTCAAAGATCGCCGGGTCCGGCTTGGCCGCGCCCGCCTCGGCTGCGGTCAGACAGCGATCAAAGGCAGCGCGCAGCGGGGTCTGCTGTACCTCGGCATTGCCGTTGGTCACCGCCACCAGCCGGCAATGCCGGCGCAAGCGCACCAGCACCGGGGCGACATCGGCATAGGGCTCGACGCGGTTGCGCGCTAGGCGAAAAGCGGCCATCGCGCCCTGGGCCAGCTCGGCGGCCTGGTGCTCGGAATACGCGAACTCCATCAGCAGGCTCCGCAAGGCGGTCTGGCGCAGCGCGGTGACGTCGTGAGCAAGCTCGGGACGCTCGCGCATCAGCGCCTGGCGATGGGCGCGCAGGCTTTCGACGGTATGGCGCTCGGCCAACCTCGGCGCTTGAGCGGCGAGCCAGGCATAGTGCGCGGCCTCGGCCGCTTGGATGACCGGGGCGCAAGGCCAGACGGTGTCGTCGAGATCGATAGTGATGAGGCGAAGATGCTGCCAGGCGGACATGCTGAGGATGAGGGTCTCTTGTTGGGCCAATGTTGGGCCAATGTTGGGCCGATGCGGGAGTCGATATAAATGCCCGTGCGGGAGCCAATATCAGTGCTGGAGCAGGGCGCGGCGGCGCCACGATGAGAATGCCGAAAACGATGCCCAACGATGACGAACGAAGCTGTTATTAACCTGCGGATCCGCTTGGCTTGAGCGGGTCAGCCCAAACCTCAGACAGCCTTAGCTCGCGTCCTTCGCGGCGTCCTGCTATCGCTCAATCATACCGACCGAGGCCATCGCCATGTTCCTGTTCCGCAAGAAAACCGAGCTGCCGACCGCCAAGGAAGCCCTGCCCGGCCGCGAGCAACCGATGCCGGTGACGAACCGGCACGCGGTACTCGGCCATCCACTGCAGCCACCGTTTCCAGCCGGCATGCAAGAGGTGCTGTTTGGCATGGGCTGCTTTTGGGGCGCTGAAAAGACCTTTTGGAGCCTGCCCGGGGTCTATAGCACCGCAGTCGGCTACGCCGGCGGCCTGACCCCGAATCCCACCTACGAAGAGGTCTGCTCCGGCTACACCGGCCACAACGAGGTGGTGCTGGTGGTGTACGACCCGGCGCGAATGGCGTTCGAGCAGTTGCTGAAGACCTTCTGGGAAGGCCACGACCCGACCCAGGGCATGCGCCAGGGCAATGATGTCGGTACCCAATACCGCTCTGGCATCTATGCGTTCGACGCGGCGCCGTTGGAGGCCGCTCGGAACAGCCTGAGCCAGTATCAGCAGGCGTTGGAGCAGGCCAATCGGCGCGCGACCATCACCACCGAGATCCTCTCCGCGCCAACCTTCTACTACGCCGAGGACTACCATCAGCAGTATCTGGCCAAGAACCCGGGCGGCTACTGCGGTCACGGCGGCTGCGGTGTGCGTTATCCGGTATAGGTGGTAGCGATGCAGCGGGCGGGGTTGACAACCAGATTAGTATTTAAGAAACTAGCGATGCACTAGAGGTTCGCAGTCCTCTGGTGCACTCCTCCATCCTCCTTTGGTGGTAATTTTTAGAGCGCGGCGCCCGCCGCGCTTTTTTTTATCCGCTCGTTTGTTCCCCGTCATTGCCGCGTCAAGAACATCGCATCGCCGTAGCTGAAGAAGCGATAACGCTGGGCGACCGCATGACGGTAAGCGGCCATGATCGCCTCGTGACCAGCGAAGGCAGAGACCAGCATCAACAGCGTCGAGCCCGACAGATGGAAGTTGGTGATCATCGCGTCGACCACTTGGAATGCATAGGGTGGGCGAATGAACAGCCGGCTCTCGCCGCGATAAGGCGCTAGAACCGATGCCGCACCGGCCGTGGTCGCCGCCGCCGCCGTCTCGAGACTGCGCACCGTCGTGGTCCCAACGGCGATGATGCGCCCGCCGGCGGCGTGTGTCGCCTCGATCTGCGCGACCGCTGTCTCGCTCACCTCCAGCCATTCGGCGTGCATGCGGTGCTGATCCAGATCCTCCTCGCGCACCGGCTGGAAGGTGCCGGCGCCGACATGCAGGGTGACGCGGGCGGTTGCGATGCCGGCCCGCGCGAGCTGCTCGAGCATCGCCGCATCGAAGTGCAAGCCTGCCGTCGGCGCGGCAACTGCACCCTCCCGCTCGGCATAGACGGTCTGATAACGCTCGCTGTCGGCGGCATCATCGGCGCGTCGGATATAGGGCGGCAGCGGCATGTGGCCATGGCGCCGCATCAGCTCCGGCAGCGTTGTATCCAGCGCCCGCAGCCGAAACAGCCCCTCCTCGCGCGCCACCATGAGTAGCCGCTCGCCGTCGGCCAAGCGCAGTTCGCTGCCCGCTGTCGGCGTCTTGCTGGCACGTACATGGGCGAGCGCCTCGTGCGCGTCAAGCATGCGCTCGATCAGCACCTCGACGCGGCCGCCGGTCGATTTGTGCGCGAGCAGCCGGGCCGGGATCACCCGGGTATCGTTGAAGACCAGCAGATCGCCGGGACGCAGTAGACTCGGCAGATCCTGAAAGCCGAGGTCGTCGCGGCGGCCACTTGAGCCATCGAGTGCGAGCAGGCGGCTCGCGCCGCGCTCGCTCAGGGGACGCTGGGCGATCAGCTCGTCCGGCAGGTCAAAATGGAAATCGGAGCGGCGCATGAATCCGTGCAAGAACCTTAAGAGATGACTGTACCGTTTTGGCACGCTGAGGCTATAATTATAGGTTAGCTGCCGGGGTGGCGGAATTGGTAGACGCAGTGGACTCAAAATCCACCGGTGGTAACACCTTACGAGTTCGAGTCTCGTCCCCGGTACCAACCTGTTCAGTGACGACGCATGCGCCTAGGCATCGACCGCCTCCTCGCCGACGGCCACCTCCGGCGACCTCTCGCCGGGCGGCGCGTCGCCCTGCTCGGCCATCCCGCCTCGGTCAACCATGTGGGGCGCCAGAGTCTCGATGCGCTGATGTCGCTCAGCGGCCTGCGGATCACCGCCGCCTTCGGCCCCCAGCACGGGATGCGCGGCGACAAGCAGGACAACATGATCGAGTCCGACGATTATGTCGACCCGATCCACCAGATCCCGGTGTTCAGCCTCTACGGCCCGGTGCGTTACCCCACTGACGCCATGCTCGACCAGTTTGATACCCTGCTGGTCGATCTGCAGGACACCGGCACCCGCATCTACACCTATGTGACCACCCTCGCCTATGTGCTCGATGCCTGCGCCAAGCGCGGCAAGGCGGTCTGGATCCTCGACCGCCCCAACCCCATCGGCCGCCCGGTCGAGGGCAGCCTGCTCGAGGACGATTGGCAGAGCTTCGTCGGCGTCGCGCCGCTGCCGATGCGCCATGGGCTCAGCTTCGGCGAGCTGGCGCGCTGGTTGATTGCCCACCAGGGGCTCGATCTCGAGTGCGAGGTGATCGCGATGGAAGGCTACGACCCCAACAGCGCCCCCGGCTGGGGCTGGCCGCGCGACGAGCTGGCCTGGGTCAACCCGAGCCCGAATGCCTCGAGCCTCAACATGGCGCGCTGTTTCCCCGGCACCGTGCTGATCGAAGGCACCAGGCTCTCCGAGGGGCGCGGCACGACCACGCCGCTGGAAGTCATCGGCGCGCCCGATCTCGATATCTGTCGGCTGATGCGGCGCATGGAGAGCCTCGCCTCGGACTGGATGCAAGGCGCGCTGATCCGCTGCTGCGGCTTCGAGCCCTGTTTCCACAAGCATCAGGGTCAGCTCTGCCATGGACTCCAGATCCATACCGACAGCGTCCACTACAACCACCAGCAGTTCCGTCCGTACCGGCTAGTCGCGCTCTTTCTCAAGGCCCTCCGCACCGAGTACCCGGATTACCCGCTCTGGCGCGACTTCCCCTACGAATACGAGACCGAGCGCCTCGCCATCGACCTGCTAAGCGGCGGCACCGCGTTGCGCGAGTGGGTCGACGACGCGACGACCGAGCCGGCTGACCTTGACGAACCGCTGGTCCGCGATGAGCAGCGCTGGCTCGAAGAACGCGCCCCGTTCTTGCTGTATTGAGAACGCCCGGGGACTGGCTATCTATCCCATGACGTCTGGGCCTTTGCTCTGCGGTATACGGCCATCAGCTTGCAAGACGGCAAGCGAGGTCTTGACACTCCCCTCTCAAAAGGGTCTAATAAGGGGCTTCGCCCAGGTAGCTCAGTCGGTAGAGCAGGGGACTGAAAATCCCCGTGTCGGCAGTTCGATTCTGTCCCTGGGCACCATCTTTGGCGCCCTTATCGTTACCTCAAGATGACCATGTCCGGTGTGATCTTCTCTACCTGCACGGCATCTCGCATCGCGTGGGCCGGCTGAAACTCCTCTCTCGCGTCGTCCTGCTATTCATCCACTGAATAGACGCACTCGCCTCCCGTTAGGCATAGGATCGATCGCCAGCCCCAGCCTAATTTTCACGGCCTAATCCTCGCGAAAAGCAACACTGATCCGATCGCTGATCGGGCGAATCAGATACTCGAAGAAGGTCCGCTCGCCGGTCTTGATCATCACCGTCGCTGGCATGCCGGGCAGCAGGGTCTTATCCTCAAGCTGTTCAAGCGACTCGGGCGGCACCCGCACGCGGGCGAGGAAATAATCCTGATCGGTTTTCTGATCGGTCATGCGATCGGCGGACACGGTCAGCACCTGCCCGAGCACGGTTGGCGTGGTGCTGGCATTGAAGGCAGTGAAGCGGATATCGGCCTCGAGGCCGGGAAAGACCTGGTCGATATCCGTCGGCGATACGCGGGCCTCGATCAGCAACGGCTCGTCGGCTGGGATCAGGTCAAGCACCTTATCGCCGGGGCGTAAGACGCCGCCGACGGTGTGCGTCTGCAGATCGACCACGGCCCCGCTCGCAGGCGAGCGCACCTCGGTGCGCTCGAGCCGCGCGGAGAGCGCGCGCAGGCGCTCCTCGCGGTCGCTGAGTTCGGTCTCGACCTCGCGCAACTGCTCCACCACCTCGCTGACGAAGCGGCGCTTGATCTGCGCGATCTCGAGTTCGGTCTCGCCGATCTGCACGCGGGTCGAGGCGATGGTCGAACGGCGTTCGGCCTGCTCGCCGAGCAGCTCGGCCTGTTGACGTTCGGCCTCGCGTAGCCGGCTCTTGTCGCCGAGCTGGCGATCGAACAGGCTGGTCAGCGCGTCGATCTCTTCCTGATAGAGCTTGGCGCGGCGCTCGTTGGCCTTGAGCACATCCTCGACCCCGGCGATGCGCTCACGCAACTGCTCGATGCGCTGCTCGAGAACGCTGATCTCGCCCTCGCGCGCCTGGCGCCGGGCCTCGAACACGCGTTTCTGGCCGGCTTGCGCCATCAGTAAGCGCGGATCATCGAGTTCGATCCCGCCAAACAGCCGCACCGGGAACGTCGGCTGCTCCAGCCCGTCACGCTCGGCGACCAGGCGCGCCTCCTCGGCCGCCAGGGCGATGAGCTGGCCGCGCTCCATCTCGAGCTGCGCGCGCGTCTCGCGATCGTCGAGGCGGACCAGCAACTGATCAGCCTCGACCTTATCGCCTTCGCGCACGAGGATTTCAGCGACGATACCGCCGTCGAGATGTTGCACGGTCTTGCGCGCGCCCTCCACGGTGACTACGCCTGGGGCCACGGCGGCGCTACTGATGGGAGCGAGCGCGGCCCAGATCAGGAAGCCGCCAAGCCCGATCAACAGGATGAGCAGGCCGAGCAGGCGCGCGCCCCGGTCGGTGGTGGGCACGGTTTGCGTTTGCGGCTCGGTGACGCGGGTCGAAGGGACGGTGATCTCCAAGGTGACTCATTCTCCCAAGAAGGGCGTTGTAAAGGGGATGGCGATAAGGGCGCGCGAACGACGCGCGTTCAAAGAGCGGTCAGGCGGAGGGGGTCTTCGCCGAGGAGGTGACCGCTGGGGGCGCGCTGCCGCCCCCACGCAGGGCATTCACGGGCGCTTGGCGCGGCACCGACTTTGGCCGCGCGAACTGCGCGAGCACCTCGTCGCGCCCGCCGAAGGCCTTGACCGTGCCCTCGCTGATGACCATCACCTTCTCGACCGCGTGTAGAACATTGGGGCGATGGGTGATCAGCAGCAGGGTGCTGCCCGCCTTTTTCAGCGCCGTGATCGCGCTCACCAGGGCCGCCTCGCCCTGATCATCCAGATTCGAGTTGGGCTCGTCGAGCACCACCAGCACCGGCTGACCATAGAGCGCGCGGGCGAGCCCGACGCGCTGGCGCTGCCCAGCCGAGAGTACCATGCCGCCGGCGCCGATCTGGGTGTCGTAGCCCTCCGGCAACTGCAGGATCATCTCGTGTACGCCGGCGCGTTGTGCGGCGTTGACCACCGCACTTGGATCGACCTGCCCGAAACGGGCGATGTTCTCGTTCACCGAGCCCTCGACCAGTTCGACATCCTGTGGCAGATAGCCGATATAGGGGCCGAGCGCCTCGCGGTTCCAGGTCGAGATATCGGCGCCATCGAGGCGCACATAGCCGCCCATGGTTGGCCAGACGCCAAGGATGACGCGCGCCAGGGTCGATTTGCCGGCCGCGCTCGGGCCGATGATGCCGACGCTCTCGCCGGGGTTGATCTCCAGGCTGATGCGTCGCAGCACAGGTACGCGCACTTGCGGCGGGGCGGCGATGACCTCTTCGAGGGTGACGCGCCCGCTCGGTGCCGGCAGGCTCATGCCGAAGGTCCGCTCCGGGACATCATTGAGCAACGCGCGCAGACGCTCGTAAGCACTGCGTGCGCTGAGGAAGCCGCGCCAGGAACCGATCAGCATATCCAGCGGCGCGAGCGCGCGGCCCATGAGGATTGAGCCGGCGATCATCATACCGGGGGTGATGATGTTCTGGATCGCCAGATAGGCGCCGACGCCGAGGATCAGCGACTGCAGCATGATGCGCAGCGCCTTACTGCTGTTGGTCAGCGTGCCGGCGCGGTCACTGGCTTGGCTCTGCAGCTGCAAGACCTCGGAATGGCGGCTCAGCCAACGCCGATGCACGTTGCCGAGCATACCCATGGCCTCGATGGCCTCGCCGTTGCGCAGATTGCCCTCGATGAAGTTGGAATTGGCCACCGCCATGCGGTTGGCCTCGCCGAGCGGGCGCTGCGTGCTCAACTCATTGGCCACGGCGAGCCCAATCAAGATCACCGCGCCGCCGACGGCAACCCAGCCGATAAGCGGATGCAGCAGGAACAGCACCGCCATGTAGACCGGCACCCAGGGCACATCGAAAAAGGCGAACAGCCCGCGGCCGGTGAGGAATTGGCGCAACGTGGTCAGATCGTTAATCGGCTGCGCGCCGGTGCGCCGGCCCTGGCGCACGCCGGACTCGAACATCGCCGCGAACAGGCGCTCGTTCATGTGCATATCGAGCCGGCTGCTGACGCGCACCAGGATGCGCGAGCGCACCATCTCGAGCGCGCCCATGATGGCGTAGAGGCCGACCACCAGTAGGGTCAGCATCAGCAGGGTCTCGACACTGCTGCTGGCGAGCACGCGGTCGTAGACCTGGAGCATGTAGAGCGCCGGCACCAGCATGAGCAGGTTGATGAACATGCTGAAGAGGCCGGCATACAGAAACGAGCCGCGGCTGGCCCTGAGCGCGGCTTTGAGTTCGTCCTGAGGTTTAATGGGGGTACGCACGGCGTTCTCGTCCCGATCGCTTTGGGTAATCCCCTAGTTTACGACACCAAGGCCCAGCCCGCATAGGCGGTGAGGCTGGCGGCTCCTCATTGATTGAAGTCAAATTGCAGATCCGACTGCCCGCCAAAGAAGTCACCAAGATCCTCGCGCGGGGCTTGGTGCTCAAGCTGGCGCGCGCGCGTTTGCAGCGCCGGCAGCTGATGAGTGCTGATCATCTGCGCATAGGCCAGCGCCAGGGCACCTTGGCGGTGCAGCTCGGCCAGGGTCTCGGCGCCGAGCTTGGCCAGCGCGGTCTCGTCGACCCGTTGTAGCCCGCGCAGGGGCTGACCCTGCTCGTCCTCGATCTTCCAAGGAATGAGCAGGCCCGCCGTCTCCAGGGCTGCCACTGCCTGCTCGGTGCGTGCCAGGTGCTGCGCGAGCTGGCCGAGGAACTGGAAGATCTCCTCCACCGCCGGGCTCATGCGCTCGCCGTCGAGGAACGCCTGATCCCCGTCCGGCCCCACCCAGGGGCTGTCGACATCCACGCAGAGCACGCGCTGATGCGCCTCGCCTTTCTCCGGCGGCGGCGGCAGCAGCCGGAACGGATGAGCGCGCAGCAAGGCCGGCGTGTAGCCCGCCAACCAGGCCTGGCGCGCGTCCAGGCAATGATTGACCCCCTCGCGCAGGCCGCTCAGCGCGCACAGCAAGCGCTGGCCCTGGGCATCGCGCGCGAAGGCCAGCGGCAGATGCGCGGCGGCAGCGCTCACCTCCGGCGCCGCGACCGGCGTGAGATGTACGCCGAGCGTATGCCGATAATCGCGAAAGCGTTGCCACCGCAGTTCGCCGAAACGCTGAGGACTGAGAGGGAGATAACGGCTCATGAAGGGCCTCCGGTGAGCAGAGAGATGTGCTGTGGCAAATTCTAGAGATAACGCATCGCGCCGATGACCACCATCACGCCCGTCGCGATAAACCCGACAAGCCATAAGAAGTGTGTGAGCCACTCGCCAAGGTGGCGCTTGATGAAGGCGATGTCTTCCTCAGCCAAGGCCATGGCAGGGTCTCCTCATCGATTGCTCAGGGAATTCGGAAAGCGCTAAAAACAGCCTAGCACATGGCCCTGGCATCCGAGTGACGGGCTTTGCCGAGCGCCTTGAACACCTCATCGAGAGAGCGGGTGTAGTGGTCGCTGTGGTTCTCGAGCGTCGAGAAGTCCATCAGCGCGGCGATCTCCGCTGGGGCGAAACCCTCGATGAGCTGTTGGACGAACTCGGGATGGCTGAACAGCGCCTTGTAGCCCGTGTCGTGATGCTTGGCCATCGGTGCGGTGGGTTGGCAGAGCCGCCTCGGGGCGGTGCTGGCTCAGTGCTGACCCCAAGCCTCAGTGGAAAATCGTCTCCGGCGTCTCGGCGCTGAGGATGCGTTTCGACCACTGCAGCAGTTGCTCAGGCTCGGCGGCGGTGATGCGCTTGCGGTAGGCGTCAACGCTGTCTGGACCGAATTTCTCTTGTAGCAGAACCAGCAGGATGAGGGCTTCGCCCTGCTGAATCCCCGCTTGTTCGACGGTCGTCACATACGGCATACGCTGTTGCTCCTCATTAGGCATAGAGTGTTTGGCGGAAGTCAACGCGGCAGTCCCAGAGTGCTGTGCCGTACTGCTGCGGGCGAAAGCGCTGACCCGTATCGGCGAGCACCGCGAGGCTCGCCACCGGCACCTGATAGCGGTCGCGGATCTTGTAGTGATAGGTGTACATGCGCTCGGCAAAGGCGGTTTCGGGCTCGCCTTGGACTTCGACGTGGATCAGCACCCAGACGGCGGTGCTATCGCGCAGCGTGACACCGACCAGCTTGTCGGCATAACGCCGCGTGGTCTTGGCCTCGCGCACCAGCTGCTGGAATTCCTTGTCGAGGAATTGCACCCCTTTGGACCAGTCGATCTCGGCATGCACGGCTGGGAACAGCAGCGCCAGGAACTCCGGGAAGAAGCGCTCCAAGGCTTTCTTCCAAGGGCTGTCATCGTCGCGCTTGGGTGACGCCTGATCGGTACTGTGGCTGTCGGCTGGCATGCGGGGAGTGTAGCGGATTCACCTGGGCAATCTGCCCGTCGTTGAGGGTGGAGCCGTTGGCGCCAGACCTGATGGGCTGGCTCGAAGGCGCGGTTTAGAGAAACCGAATCGCCGTAATGCTCAGTCCCGCCATCGTGGCGATGAAGGCGATCAGCCACAGAAAATGGGTGTCGTGACGCTTGAGCATCTCATCGAAACGCTTGTCCATGTCGGTTTTCATGAGATCCAGGCGCTTGTCGACTTGTTCAAAGCGTTTGTCAACCTGCTCAAAGCGCTTATCGACTTGCTCAAAGCGTTTTTCCACTTGCTCGAAACCTTCACGCATCAGCTCGCGTTGGTGCTTGAGTTCTTCCTCAACGCGCACCATGCGCTCGCGCAGTTCGATGTCGTAGACCACGGTGGGTTTGTCAAGGCTTTGCTCGGCGATCCAGTCGCTGATGTGGTCTTTGACGTAGTCGCCGATTTGTTGCAAGTCTTCCTGGGCCAGGGCCATGGTGGTGTCTCCATGTTGCTTGCGGGGCAAGGCGCGTTATCCTACACCGCCCGCCTCAGCCCCGCTGCGGCGATTAACGCGCTCGGCGATATCGCGCCGCTAGGGGCGTCCCAGTCGAAGTGCGGGCTGCGCGACCAGCCCTTTTAAGGTGATGCTAACCTATTGTAATCTATAGGCATCTTCTGGAAACCTCCAATGCCGCGCATCCTGCTTGTAGGCGCGCGGCAGGTGCAAGCTTAATGGCCCCTTTATCCGCTAGTGATGCCTCAGTGGAAAATCGTCTCCGGCGTCTCGGCGCTGAGGATGCGTTTCGACCACTGCAGCAGTTGCTCAGGCTCGGCGGCGGTGATGCGCTCGCGGTAGGCATTGACGCTGTCTAGGCCGAATTTCTCTTGTAGCAAAGTCAGCAGGATGAGAGCTTCGCCCTGCTGCACGCCCAGTTGGACACCCTTCTCGATCCCCGCTTGTTCGACGGTCGTCACATACGGCATACGCTGTTGCTCCTCATAGGCATAGAGTGTTTGGCGAAAGTCGGCCTCCAGCGCCTTGGGCAAGCGGACCATCCAGTCGATGAGCCGGAACAGCTCCAGAATCCGTGCCTGCTCATAGCCGCGCTCGTACATCAGCCGAATCAGGCGGAATTTCCAGCCTTTGAGCGTCTCGGCATCATCGGTGACCTTGGCGCGGATCTGCGCCATGACCACCAGGGCGAAAACGTTGTCGCTGGCTTCCAGCTCAGCCCAAGCCTCCGGCTCGGCATAGTCCAGCAGTTTGACCATCGGAAAGCGGCGGAGGTCAACGCGGCAATCCCAGAGTGCGGCGCTGAAGTGCTGGGGGCGAAAGCGGTTTCGGGTTCGCCTTGCACTTCGACATGGATCAGTACCCACACCGGCGTGCCATCGCGCCGGGTGACCCCGACCAGCTTGTCGGCGTAGCGCCGGGTCGTCTTGGCCTCGCGCACGATCCGCTGGAATTCCTTGTCGAGAAACCGTATCCCTTGCGACCAGTCGATCTCGGCGTGAATGGCTGGGAGCTGCCAGACGGATCAATCGGACAGCATCACTTGTCCGCGCGTCAGGCCTCGACTTGGGCCACACTCAAGTTGATGCGTTGATGCACGACCCGGCTACCACACCGCCGGATCGAACCCTTCAGGATTGCGCACATCGACCTGTTCGCCCGTTTGGCTCAGCACATAGAGCCCCCGCGCCGCCGCGTACTGGGCTACTTCCTCGCCGACCACCATCCCGGCCACCGCACCCATGACTCGATAGTCCTGGTAGATCGGCAAGACCCGCTTGAGCGTTGCCAGACGATTCAAATGGGCGTCGATGTGGTCCTCGATCAACTTACTTTTGCATTCGACCGCCACTAACGCCCCATCGTTAACCACCAGCAGATCGATTTCCAGCGCCACGCCGTCGCGCTTGGCGGCGACCCCAGGATAGACGACATGCACATCGAGCCCCTGTTGACGGAACAGGCGCACCACGGCAGGTGCCACCATGTGCTCGACGAACTCGCCGAGGCGATTGCCAATATCGCCTAGGTTCTTCGAGAGCTGTTTGACCAGACGGTCGGTGTCCTGAAGCCTGCGGTCAGTCTCCTGAAACTTACGGTCGGTCTCCTGAAACTTGCGGTCAGTGTCTTGTTGCGAGCGCACAAGTTGCTTGATTTGGGCATCGTTTTCCCGAAACAGATTGAGGATTTCTTCGTAGGTGACAGACATGATGACGCTCTTATGTTGACTGATGTTGCCTGGCAACAAACCAAAAAACGCCCTATGTCAGGGTCTTCGCCCCGCTGATCATCGACAGCGATGCTGAGCTGAGCAACACGCGCTGGTGCTCTGGCAGAGGATCAAACAAGTGCCGCTGAGCAGTTTTCTGGATCCCGATCCGCTCGCCTTCCTGACGCTCACGCTGTGCCCAGTGTTCCAGAACCGTTTCCTGAAACATCGCCAGACATCGTCGAGCGTTGGGTTCGCTTGGGTCATGGGTATTCCTCTGCCCGTTGACGTCTAGCCTGCCGGACAGGGTTTAGAGGAACCGAATCGCCGTGATGCTCAGTCCCGCCATCGTGGCAATGAAGGGCTTCTCGACCTGCTCGAACCCTTCGCGCATCAGCTCGTGTTGGTGCTTGAGTTCTTCTTCCACGCGCACCATGCGCTCGCGCAGTTCGATCTCGTAGACCAGCGTCGGTTTGCCGAGGCTTTGCTCGGCGATCCAGTCGCTGATGTGGTCTTTGACGTAGTCGCCGATTTGTTGCAGGTCTTCTTGGGCTAGGGCCATGGGGCTGTCTCCGGGTAGCTGAACAGTTCCTTGTAGCCCAACCAAGTGTCGAGTTGCTCAAGCTCGGCGTTTTCAATGCGCTCGCGATGCACTTGCGCCGTTTCGGGACCGAATTTCTGATCGAGCAGGCGCAGCAGTGTCCTGGCTTCGCCCTGCTGCACGCCCTGCTGCAAGCCCTGCTGCACGCCCTTATCGATCCCGGCCTGTTCAACGGTGGTCACATACGGCATGCGTTGTTGCTCCTCAAAGGTATAGAGTTGTTGACGAAAGTCCGCTTCCAGCGCCTCCGGTAGACGGACCATCCAGTCGATCAACCGGAATCACTCGAGAATCACGGCCTGCTCATAGCCACGCTCGTACATCAGCCGGATCAGACGGAATTTCCAGCCCTTGAGCTGTTCGGCGTCTTTGGTGACCTTGGCGCGGATCTGGGCCATGACCACCAGGGCGAAGACATTATCGCTGGCTTCCAACTCGGCCCAACGCTCGGGTTCCGCATAATCGAGCAGTTTGACCGTTGGGAATTGGAACTCGATCCGGCAGTCCCAGATCGCGGCGCTGTACTGTGTTGGGCGGAAGCCTCGGTCAGCATCGGCAAGGACCGCCAGGCTGGCGACCGGCACCTGGTAGGTGTCACGGATTTTATAGTGGTAGGTGTACATGCGCTCGGCGAAGGCGGTTTCAGGTTCGCCTTGCACTTCGACATGGATCAGCACCCACACCGGCGTGCCATCGCGCCGGGTGACACCGACCAGCTTGTCGGCGTAGCGCCGGGTCGTCTTGGCCTCGCGTACGATCCGCTGGAACTCTTTGTCGAGAAACTGCACGCCTTGCGACCAGTCGATCTCGGCATGGATGGTTGGGAACAGCAGGGCGAGGAACTCCGGGAAGAAGCGCTCGAGGGCCTCTTTCCAAGGGCTGTCGTCGTCGCGCTTGGGCGACGCGGTCTCGGCAGTGTGTTTGTCGGCTGGCATGCAACGAGTGTAGCGGATTCAGCATCTGAGGTGTCACGACCCGAAACCGTGGTACGTCCCCGTTTAAACCTGGAATGACCCACCTAGGGCGGCGGAGACGCTACCACACTCTGGGCTCAAAGCCTGTGGAGCTGTGGATGTCGACCTGTTCGCCATTCTGGCTCAGCACATAGAGACTCTGCGCCATCGCGTACTCGGCCACCTCCTCGCTGACCACCATCCCGGCCACCGCCCCCATGACACGATGCTGTGTGTAAAGCGGCAACACCTGTTTGAGCTTGGCCAAACGCACCAGATGGGCATCAACATGATCCTCGATGAGCTTGCTCTTGCATTCGACGGCGATCAACGCCCCATCGTTGACCACCAGCAGATCGATCTCCAGCGCCACGCCGTCGCGCTTGGCGGCAATGCCAGGATAAACGGCATGCACATCGATGCCTTGGTCGCGAAACAGGCGCACCACCGCCGGGGCGACCATGTGTTCGACGAACTCGCCGAGGCGATTACCGATATCGCCCAGGTTCTTGGAGAGTTGTTTAATCAGGCGATCGGTTTCTTGAAACCTTCGGTCGGTTTCCTGTCTTGACTCTTTCATCAGGCGCTCGGTGTCCTGCCTTGATTCTTTCATCAGGCGGTCCGTTTCCTGAAACATCCGCCAGACATCCTCAAATGTTGGGTTCGCTTGGGTCATAGAGATTCCTCTACCAATCTAGCCTGCAGGCTCACCGCAGCGAGCCTAGCACATCGCGCCGGCATCGCTGCGACACCCCGCCTCAGCCCCGCTGTGGCGAGCGACGCGCTTTGCCGAGCGCCTTGCACACCTCATCATCACGTTAACGTGGTCTGTCCCTCATATCCCGATTGCCCTGCCTGACCCGCTTGATGACCCATTTTACTTGAAAAAGCGCCAGGTTTGGCGCTATATTTATAGCCGATACGATCCAGGAGCCGACTATGGACACCATCTACGCCGATTACTCCATCAGCATGTCCGAATTCAAACGCAACCCGGCACAGGTTCTGCGCACCGCCGGTGAGAGGCCTGTGGCGGTGCTGAATCACAACCGCCCGGCCTTCTACATGATCACGCCAAAGCTCTACGAGGCCATGGTAGAAGAACTGGTCGACCGCGACCTGGTAGAACTGGTGCGTCACCGCCTGGCTGACGAAGACAATGCCATCGAGGTCGACATTGACACTATCTGACATCGATCAGAAAGCGCCTAATCGGTACCGGCTCAAGTTTGTGCCGCAAGCACTGGCCGAATGGGAGGCGCTCGATGGCAGTGTCAAGGAACCATTTCGCAAAGCGCTCAAAAAACGTCTGGAGCAGCCACACGTTCCAGGTTCAGAGTGACATGGCAACTTACAGGGCTGCTACAAGATTAAACTGCGCAAACAAGGCTGGCGTCTCGTCTATCGCGTGAAGGATGATGTACTGATCGTCATGGTGATGGCGGTGGCCATGGGAAATGCACACTCATAGCGTTGCGGATCAACATCCAACGCATAGTCGGCGACACCAATGACCCACAGCCCCATCACACCCAGCGCAGCAATCTCCGCTGGGGCGAAGCCTTCGATCAGCGGCTGGACGAACTCCGGGTGGCGGAACAGAGCCTTGTCGCCGGTGTCGTGGTGCTTGGCCATGTGTTGCAAGCCCCCGCCCGCCTCTATGCCTCAGTGGAAGATGGTCTCGGGCGTCTCGGCGCGGAGGATGCGCCTGGACCACTGCACCAGTTGCTCGGGCTCAGCCGCCGTGATGCGCTCGCGATAGGCGTCGACGACCTCAGGTCCGAATTTCTCATCCAACTGCTCGAGTAAGAGGATCGCTTCGCCCTGCTGCAAGCCCTGCTGCAAACCCTGCTGCACGCCCTTATCGATCCCGGCTTGTTCAACGGTGGTCACATACGGCATACGTTGTTGCTCCTCAAAGGTATAGAGTTGTTGACGAAAGTCCGCTTCCAGCGCTTCCGGTAGACGGACCATCCAGTCGATCAACCGGAATAATTCGAGAATGACGGCCTGCTCATAGCCGCGCTCGTACATCAGACGCATCAGGCGAAACTTCCAGCCCTTGAGCTGTTCGGCGTCTTTGGTGACCTTGGCGCGGATCTGGGCCATGACCACGAGGGCGAAGACATTATCGCTGGCTTCCAGCTCGGCCAGCCGCTTGGCGCGTGTCCCCGCCGCCCCCATGCCTCAGTGGAAGATGGTTTCGGGCGTCTCGGTTGAGGTCGGCGTAGCGTCCTTGTCCTTTAGGTCAGGGGGTACCAGGTTTGGCTTGCGCTTCGCCCGGTGGGTGGCTCGAAAATTAAATCACCCTGCCCTGCCCGATGATTAGTGATCCCGGCGGTGTTTCTTCAGCCAGGCCTCGATCGTGGCGGGATCAAGCCCCTTGAGTCGCTCTTCTGGTTCAAGCCCCTTGAGCCGCTCTTCAGGCTCAAGCCCCTTGAGTCGCTCTTCAGGCTCAAGCCCCTTGAGCCGCTCTTCAGGGTCATAGCACTGAAGCACCTCATCGGGATCGAGCTTGCGGATGG